>VBKJ01000128.1 GCA_005879795.1 Deltaproteobacteria bacterium | reverse complement strand
TGCGGCACCGCGGGGGTCAATACCCACGACACCTAGTGCTCATCGTTTACAGCGTGGACTACCAGGGTATCTAATCCTGTTTGCTCCCCACGCTTTCGCGTCTTAGCGTCAGTCACCGTCCAGAGGGCCGCCTTCGCCACCGGTGTTCCTCCTGATATCTACGCATTTCACCGCTACACCAGGAATTCCACCCTCCTCTCCGGGACTCGAGTCCGCCAGTTTCCAATGCACTTCCGGGGGTGAGCCCCGGGCTTTCACATCAGACTTAGCGAACCGCCTACACGCCCTTTACGCCCAGTGATTCCGAACAACGCTCGCACCCTCCGTATTACCGCGGCTGCTGGCACGGAGTTAGCCGGTGCTTCCTTTAGGGGTACCGTCAGGGCCCCGACGTATTGGGTCGGGGCCGTTTCTTTCCCCTCGACAGGGCTTTACGACCCGAAGGCCTTCATCACCCACGCGGCGTCGCTGCGTCAGGCTTTCGCCCATTGCGCAATATCCCCCACTGCTGCCTCCCGTAGGAGTCTGGGCCGTGTTTCAGTCCCAGTGTGGCTGGCCATCCTCTCAGACCAGCTAGCCATCATCGCCTTGGTGAGCCGTTACCTCACCAACTAGCTAATGGCGCGCAGGCCCATCTTCGAGCGGTAGCTTGCAAGCAGAGGCCACCTTTCACCGCAGAGACCGAAGTCCCCGTGGTCATATCTGGCATTAGCCCACCTTTCGGTAGGTTATTCTGGACTCGAAGGTAGGTCACCTACGTGTTACTCACCCGTTCGCCGCTTTACTCAGGGAGTTGCCCCCCTTTTCTCGCGCGACTTGCATGTGTTAGGCACGCCGCCAGCGTTCGTTCTGAGCCAGGATCAAACTCTCCAGTTGAACTGGAGTGCCCCCAGCACCGCAGGGTGCCGAGGGCGGACGAATCGAAGCAGGCATCCGCCAACCTGGCCCGGACAAAGCAGTCTTGCGTTGTCCGCGATCACTACGCTTGGGACCCTCTCCGCACTTCGAAAAAGTTTGGAAAAGGGGCGCTACTATTTAGTTTTCAAAGACCGGTACTGCTGCGGGCAGACCAAATCTTATAGACGGCCTGCCGCAAGGTGTCAAGCGCCCGGCGGTCCCGCCATTGCGTGAGCTCAGGGCGATGCCGCGGCGGTCGGGGGCCGAACTGCACCCACGACCTCGCCGGCTGGGACCGCCCTGGCCCTCCCGCTGCGGATCCGAGAAGCGGGTTCACTCGGGTTCCCCGAACGTGATCTCCGCCAGCCGGCGGCGGCCCACTTCCAGCAGGCGATCCCGCCCGCGCCGGAACCGATAGTCGATGCCGACCGGCCGGCCGTCGACCCTGACCGCGCCCTGCAGCACCAGCCGCCGGGCCTCGCTGGTCGAGGGTGCGAAGCGCACGTCCTTCATCAGCTGGCAGATCCACACCTCGTCCGCCCGGGTGGCGAGGCGCACGGGCTTCGGCCGGTGCGCCGTGCGCTTCTGGAACCGCTCCTCGAAGAACTGCGCCGCGGCCTCGGCAGCGGCCCGACCATGAAAACGCTCGACCAGCTCGGTCGCCAGCGCCTTCTTCGCCTCCATGGGGTGGACGCGGCCGTGCCGCACCCCTTCCCGCTGCTCCGCGTCGGCCCGGCTCAGCAGCTCGTAGTAGCGCAGCATGAGCGCGTCGCTGAGCGACATCACCTTGCCGTACATCTCTTCGGGCGGCTCGGCGATGCCGATGTGGTTGCCCAGGCTCTTGGACATCTTCTGCACCCCGTCGGTGCCCTCGAGCAGCGGCAGGATGACGGCCACCTGCCCCGCCTGCCCCGCGTCGCGCTGCAGGTCCCGGCCCACCAGGAGGTTGAACGTCTGATCGGTGCCGCCGAGCTCCACGTCCGCGCGCACCGCGACCGAGTCGTACCCCTGGAGGAGGGGATAGAGGAACTCGTGCAACCCGATCGGCGTACCCGCCGCGTAACGCTGCCGGAAGTCGTCCCGCTCCAGCATGCGGGCGACGGTCATCGTGGCGGTTAGGCGCACGACGTCTTCGAGCGACAGCTTCGAGAGCCACTCGCCGTTGTGACGCACCTCGGTCCGCGAGCGGTCCAGGATCTTGAACACCTGCTCGGTGAAGGTGCGCGCGTTGGCCTCGATCTCCGCCCGCCCCAGGACCGGCCGGGTGGTCGAGCGTCCGCTCGGGTCGCCGATGAGCGCCGTGAAGTCGCCGATGATGAGCACCGCCTCGTGCCCGAGGTCCTGGAACTGGCGCAACTTCACCAACGGCACCGTGTGCCCCAGGTGAATGTCAGGGGCGGTCGGATCGACCCCGAGCTTCACGCGCAACGGTTTGCCGGTCTCGAGCCGCGCGTGCAGTTCGTCCTCGGGCAGGATGCTCACCACGCCGCGCCGCAGCGCCGCGAGCTGCGCCGCCGGCGTCACGCCGCCACCCGCTCCTGTACGCGACGGATCGCCGTAGCGCGGCCGGTCGCTCCGTCGACGTCGATCAGCGCGCCCTGCACGAGCACCGGGCCCGACGCCACCTCGAAGCGCGTCGGCATCTGGGTGAGGAAGCGGCGCAGGACCTGCTCGGTCTTCACGCCGAGAACCGACGCCTCGGGGCCGCACATGCCGGCGTCGGTCAGGTAGGCCGTGCCCCCGGGCAGGATCGACTCGTCCGCGGTCTGCACGTGGGTGTGGCTGCCGATGACGGCCGAGACCTTGCCGTCGAGGAAGCGCCCCATGGCGACCTTCTCGGAGGTCGCCTCGCCGTGCATGTCGACGAGGATCACGGGGGTCTCCCGCCGCAGCTCCTCCACGGCGCGCTCGGCCGCGTGAAACGGGCACTCGGCGGGGCCCATGAACACCCGCCCGATCAGGTTGAGCACGCCCACACACACCCCGGAGCGCCCGGTCGCGTGCACGACCGCGCCCGCGCCCGGGACGCCGGGCGCCAGGTTCGCCGGCCGCAGCAGGCGGCGGCTCTCGCGCAGGTAATCGAGGATCGCCGTGTGCTGCCAGATGTGGTTGCCGGACGTGAGGACGTCGACGCCCGCGTCGAGCAGCTCTTCCGCGCCCTCCGGGTCGATGCCCTTGCCGCCCGATGCATTCTCGCCGTTGGCGACCACGAGCTGGACCTCCTCCCGCGCGACGAGACGCGGGAGGAGGACGCGCAGGGCCCGCCGGCCGGGACGACCGACGACGTCGCCGAGGAAGAGGAGTCGCATCGGTCAGCGTGCCAGGTCGCTTGCGCGCGTCTCGCGGATGACGGTCACCTTGATTTGGCCGGGGTACGTCATCTCCTGCTCGATCTTGCGCGCCACGTCGCGCGCCAGGACGGCCGCCTGATCGTCGGGCACCGTGCCCGGGTCCACGATGATGCGGATCTCACGACCCGCCTGCACGGCGAACGACTTCTCGACCCCCCGGAACGAGTTGCTGATGCGCTCCAGGTCCTCGAGCCGCTTGACGTAGCTCTCGAGCACCTCGCGCCGCGCCCCGGGACGGGCCCCGGAGAGCGCGTCGGCCGCATCGACCAGCGGCGCCAGGATGGTCTCGGCGCGCACCTCCTCATGGTGCGCCGCGATGGCGTTCACGATCTTCGCCGACTCGCCATACTTGCGCGCGATCTCGCCGCCGATGATCGCGTGCGACCCCTCCACCTCGTGGGTGAGCGCCTTGCCGATGTCGTGGAGGAGCGCGGCGCGGCGCGCCTGCTTCTCGTTGAGGCCGAGCTCGGCCGCCATCGCGCCGGCGATGAAGGCGGCCTCGATCGAGTGCATGAGGACGTTCTGCGCGTAGCTGTAGCGATACTTGAGCATGCCGATGAGCTTGACCAGCTCGGGATGGATGCCGTGCACCCCGACCTCGAGCACGGCGCGCTGTCCGGCCTCGCGGATGGTGTTGTCGAGATCCTCCTCCGCCTTGCGTACCACCTCCTCGATCCGACCGGGGTGAATGCGCCCGTCCGAGACGAGGCGCTCGAGCGTCAGGCGGGCCAGCTCGCGCCGGATGGGGTTGTGGCACGAGATCACGACCACCTCCGGGGTGTCGTCGATGATGAGGTCTACCCCGGTCGCCGCCTCGATGGCCCGGATGTTCCGACCCTCGCGACCGATGATGCGCCCCTTCATGTCGTCGCTGGGGAGCGGGACGACCGACACCGTGCGCTCGGCGACGAACTCCCCCGCGAGGCGTTCGATGGCGATCGAGACGATCTTCTTGGCGCGGCGGTCGGCCTCCTCGCGCGCCTCGCCCTCGATGTGCCGGATGTGCCGGGCCGCGTCGTGGCGGGCCTCGTCCAGCATCTGCTCGATGAGCGTCCTCTTGGCCTCGTCGCGCGTCATGCCGGCGGTCTGCTCGAGCTTCTCCCGCACGGAGTCGATGAGGCGCTCGTACTCGGCCCGCCGGCCCTCGAGCGCGCCCTCCTTCTGCCGGAAGCCGTCCTCGCGCTTCGCCAGCTCGGCTTCGCGCTGGGCGAAGACCTCGATCTTCCGCTCGATGCTCTCTTCCTTCTGCGCCACGCGCTTCTCGAGCGCGAGCAGCTCACCACGGTGATCCCGCACCTCGCGCTCCCACTCGACCTTGGCCTGGCCGAGGAGATCTCTTGCCTGGCCCTGCGCCTCGTTGCGGATCGCCTCGCCTTCCTTGCGCGCTTCCTCCAGGATGCGAGCCGCCGTGGCCTGGGCCCCGCTCTCCAGCTCCGCCAGCCGCTGCCGACGCAGCCGCCCGACGACCCAGAGCGCGCCCGCCCCGAGAGCGATGCCGATCAGCAGCAGGAGCAGCAGGACCATCACGCTCACCCCGGTCATGGCCGTTTCTCCTTCATTGCGCGAGCGCCGCGCTGATCGAACGTGACTCGGTGACGACGGCGTGCATGCGGACGTCCCACGGGGCCTCGGGGAGACGCGGCACCACCTGGAACCCGTAGGCGAGCCCGATCCGGATGCCGCGAGGGTGCCGCCCGAGCGCCCGGTCGTACCAGCCCACACCCCGCCCCAGACGCACCCCGCAAGGGGTGAAGGCCACCCCGGGCACGAGGAACACCACGTCCTCCGCCTCCGGAGGCAGACAGGGGCCACCCCGAGGTCCCGATGCTCCGCTCTCCCCGTGCCCGGGCCGAGGGGGCGACAGGCCGACGAAGCCGAACCGCTCCCTGCTCACCACGGGAAGATAGACCCTCCTCCCGGCCGAGAGGGCAGCCTCCACGAGAAGCGCCGGGTCGAGCTCGTTGTCGATGGCGGCATAGGCCGCGACGTGGCGGGCGCGGGCGAAGAGGGGCGACACGAGCAGCCGGGCGCAGGCCGCGGCCGACAGGCGGGCGACTTCACCGGGCGAGAGCGCGGTGCGGCGCGCCCGGATTTGGCCCCGGATGAGACGCTTGTCCTCGTCGTAGGTGTCCCCCATCGCTGTGAGCGCAGCTACCAACGGAGGGGGACCGGTGCGTGCCGGCGGCTACGAGGCGATGCTAGTGGCGCTGCCGCCGGACGGAGAAGCCGTGGTTTGCGGGCCCCTTCGGCCCGTTGAGATCACAGTCCTCGGATCGCTTCGATCGTGGGTCGACCGCATGAATATGGTTTCCCGAACCCCCGCCCCGTCTCCCTGCTCGTCGGCGAGCCCCCCTGCGGAGCTCAGTCAAGCTTGCTTCTGTCTTGTCAGTCGGACTCCTTCAGCAGCCGAGGCCGCACCTGCGGCTCGGTCGTTCAGCCGGGTTGGCACGAACCTGGCGCACTTTATGCAAGTCGCGCCCGATGTGCAACGCGATCGCGGCCTCCCGCCCTGAAGGGAGAAAGACCCCCCCCCCGGGGGTTAGCGGGCTGGTCCGATCCGGGCGAGAATCCCTTCCAGCCGGGCCTTGATCTCGGCGCGCTCGCGCTCGTACCCGTGCAGGCGCTCGACGAGCTCCTGGTAGGCACGCTCGACCTCGGCAAGCCGGAGGGCGAGCGCCTCGCGCTCGTCCTCGACCTCTTGATGGCGTGCGAGGAAGGTCTCTGCGCTCTCTCGGTTCATGGCCGCCACCCGCCTACGGTCCGAGAGTGTCTAGTTCGCTGCGGAACTCGGTGTCAAGCGAATTGCCCGGCGGGCGCGTCCGGCTCGAGCAGCGCCCGCACGAACTGATGCGCTTCGAACGGCCGTAGGTCCTCGGTGGCTTCCCCCACTCCCACGTAGCGGATCGGGATGCCCGTCTGCTGGCGGATGGCGATCGCGACCCCTCCCCGCGCCGTCCCGTCGAGCTTGGTGAGGATGATCCCCGTCACCCCCAGGGCTTCGGAGAAGGTCCGCGCCTGGGCGATGGCGTTCTGGCCGGTGGTCGCATCGAGAACGAGCAATGTCTCGTGCGGCGCCCCGGGAACCTCGCGGGTGATCACGCGCTGCACCTTGCGGAGCTCGTCCATCAAGTTGGAGCGCGTGTGCAGGCGTCCGGCCGTGTCGACCAGGACGACGTCGACCGCGCGCGCGAGCGCGGCCTTCATGCCGTCGAAGACGACCGCCGACGGGTTGGCGCCCGGCGCCTGGCGCACCAGCGCCGCTCCCGTGCGCTCGGCCCACACGGCCAGCTGGTCGATCGCGGCGGCTCGGAACGTGTCCCCGGCCACCATGAGCACGCTCCGCCCCGCGGCCGCGTGGCGGGCGGCCAGCTTCCCGATGGTCGTCGTCTTGCCGACGCCGTTCACGCCCGCCACCAGGACGACCCAGGGGCGCGCGCTCGGTGTCGGCTCCGGCGCTGCGCCCAGGACCGCCTCCATCTCCCTCTGCAGCGCTTGGCGGATGTCCGCTCTGCCGACGCCTGCCCGAACGCGCGCCACCAGCTCGGCCGAGGTCCGGACGCCGACGTCGGCCGCGACGAGCGCGTCCTCCAGCTCCTGCAGCGCTCGCTCGGGCTCGGCGGCACCGCGTCCCAGGGCGGCCTCCAGGCTCGCCGCGAGCCGACGTCGCGTCGCCACGAGACCCTGGCGGAGCCGGTCGGCCGGCGGTGCGGCCGGACTGGGCGCAGCCTTCACCGCCCGTCGCCGGCGCGCCCTGGCGAAGGCGACCGCGAGGCCGAGCGGCACGAGCGCCGCGCCGGCGGCGACGATCCACCAGGGAGCCATTGGGCGGCCGACGACTACGCCGCGGCGCGCAGGCGAACCGACACGACCTTCGACACCCCAGCCTGCTCCATCGTAATGCCGTAGAGCGTATCGGCGGCTTCCATGGTGCGGCGGTTGTGCGTGATGAGGACGAACTGCGAGCCCGTCGCCATGTCCTGGATCAGCTGATTGAAGCGCCCGATGTTGGCCTCGTCGAGCGGGGCGTCCACCTCGTCGAGCAGGCAGAAGGGCGTCGGCCGGATCAGGAACAGGGAGAGGATCAACGCGACGGCCGTGAGTGCCTTCTCGCCCCCGGAGAGCAGGCCGAGCGACTGCAGTTTCTTTCCCGCCGGCTGGACCACGATCTCGACCCCGGGCTCGCCGCCCTCTTCGGGCCCGGTCAGCTCCAGGCGCGCCTTGCCGCCCGGAAAGAGCTTCGGGAACACCGCGGCGAGCTTCTCGTTGGCGCCCGCGAACGTCTCCTCGAAGCGCCGGCGCGAGGTCCGGATGAGCTTCGCGATCGTGCGCCGGAGGTCGTCGAGGGAGCGCTCGAGGTCGGTGCGTTGGCCGACCAGGAACTCGTGCCGTCCGCGGAGCTCCTCGAGCTCGGTCAGCGCCTCCGGGTTCACGTCGCCGAGACGCGCGAGCCGCGCCCGCAGCGCCTCCACCCGCGCCGCCCGCTCGTCATCCAGCCCGTCGTCGGTGAGCGCCACGTCCGCGAGTGCGTCCGGGCCGAGACCGTAGCGCTCGGCGAGCTGCGTGGCCAGGTGCTCGAGCGCCAGACGCTGCTCGGTCATCGTGACGTCGAGGCGAGCGCGCCGCTCGCGCGCCGCTTCCAGGCGTTCGCGCGCCTCCCGCTCGGCGACGTCGTCCGCGGACGCGTTCGCCGAGGCGTCGGCGATCGCCGCGAGAAGGCGCTCCCGCTCCGCGCCCAGGGTCGCCGCTCGCGCCTCGGCCCGCGCGCGGGCCTCCTCCGCGGACGCGACATCCCTCTCGGCCGCCGCCGCCCCGGCCGCCGCCTCGGCCACCTGCCGGTCGGCCGTGGCGAGCCGCTCGCTCAGATCGGCGCCGGTGGCGGCGGCGCGGCTCAGCTCCGCCCGCGCCGCCCGCAGGCGCTCTGCCACCGCCGCCACCCGCACCGCCGCCTCGGTGCGCTGCCGCTCGACCTCGGCATGTCTCGCGCGCCAGTCGGCGAGGGTCTCCTGCTGCTCCCCGAGCCGCACACGCAGCTCGGTCGCCGCCGCGGTCGCCCCGGCCCGGCGCTCGTCGAGCGCCGCCAGCTCGCCGGCCATCGCGCCGTCCTCCCCCGCGAGCCCACTCGCCTCCAGCGCGCCGGCCTCGAGCTCGACCGCGATCTGCTGGCGCTCGGCCTCGAGCCGCTCCCGGTCCTTCTCCGCCGCGACCAGATCGACGTCGAGGGCGTGCAGCCGCTCGTCGGCCGCGGTGATCGCACGCGCCGCCTCGGCGCCCCGTGCCCTGTCGAGCGCGAGCGCGCGCTCCTCGGCCGCCAGGCGCTCGAGGCTCGCCACATGCGCGGCCTCGAGCTCGCGCAGCTCGCGGGCGCGGGCGAGGAGCGTCTCCTCGAGCGGCGGCTCGCTACCACCGGTGACGGTACCGAGCGCATCGATCGCCTCGCCGCGCGGGGTGACGACCGTCACCGGGTGCTCGGCCCCCCGCCACAGCTTGAGGGCCTCGACCAGGTCGGCCGCGAGGAGGACGTGGCCGAGCAGCGCTTCCACCAACGCCCAGTGCTGCGGCTCGATCTCGATGCGGTCGACCAGGCGCGGTCCGGGCGGGACGATCACGGCGGCGCGCCGCTCGGCCTCGCGGGGCAGCACGGTGGCGCTGCCGCCGCCCGTCTTCGCGAGCCAGCCGATGGCATCGATGGCCGCCGCCGTGTCCGGCACCACCACCTGCGCGAGGCGCGCGCCAAGCGCCGCGGCCACCGCCCGCTCGAGGTCCTTCGGGACGTGGAGCACGCTCGCGAGCAGCGCCGCCGTCCGCGGCGCGCGCCCGACCAGGCTCGCCACGCCGCGCGTGCAGCCCTCGTAGCGCTTCTCGAGCTCGCGCAGCGAGTCGGCGCGCGAGCGCAGCTGCGTCGCCTCAGCCCGCGCCCGCTCGACGACGGCGAGGCGCGCCGTCTCCTCGGCGCCGAGCGCCTGCTGCCGCTCGCCGAGGGCCTGCCGCTCGGCCACGAGACGCGCCCGCTCGCCCTGCAGGCGGGCGATCGCTGCACGCGCGCCGTCGCTCGCCCGGGTGTTGGCGTGCAACCGCTCGCCCAGGGCGCGCTGCTCGTCCTCCAGACGCCGCCGGCGTCCGTCGAGGTCGTCGCGCCGCTGGCGGAGAGCCTCGCTCAGGTTGCGCAGCCTTGCCTCCTCGGCGAGGGCATCGAGGTGCGCGTCCTTGGTCTCCTCGACGGCCCGCTCGAGCGGGAGACCGGCCCCCTCGAGCGCCTGGAGGTGCGCCTCGGCCTCGGCGCGCGCGGCCTCGGCTCGGGGGAGCTCCGCGCCCAGCCGATCGATCTCCTTCTCGAGCCCTGCCGTCTCCCGGGCGAGCGCCGCGAAACGCGCCCCGATCCGCTCGGCCTCCCTGCGGCTCTCGACCGCACGCGCTGCGAGCTCGCGGCCGCGCTCGGCGAGGCCCCCCGATCGTGCCTGGGCCTCCGCGGCCGCGAGGCGCTTGCCCGTCAGCTCCTCCTCCACTGCGCGCAGCCGCTCCTCGTTGGTCGCGCGCGCGGCATGAGCCTCGTCGCTGGCGCCGCGGCTCCGACGGATGTCCTCCTGCAGCGCGGCCTCCTCCGCCTGCACGGCGGCCAGGCGGTCGCCCAGGGTCGCGAGCTCGGCCGACCAGCTCCGCTGGCGCGTCGCCATCACGCGCAGGTCGAGGTCGCGCAGCTCATCCTTGATGCGATGGTACTCCTCGGCACGCCGCGCCTGGCGCTCCAGCGAGGCCATCTGCCGCTCGAGCTCGCGCAGGATGTCCTGGACGCGGAGCAGGTTCTCGCGCGTACGCTCCATCTTCCGCTCCGCGGTCAGCTTGCGGCTGCGAAAGCGGGTCGTGCCGGCCGCCTCTTCGATGAACAGGCGCAGCTCCTCCGGCTTGGCGTTGACCAGCTGATCCACGCGCCCCTGCTCGACGATGGCGTAGGCCTTGGTGCCGACGCCGGTGCCCAGGAAGAGCTCGGTGATGTCCTTCAGGCGGCAGGGCGCTCGATTGATGAAGTACTCGGACTCGCCGGAGCGGAAGTAGCGCCGACTCACCAGGATCTCGCTCGCCGTGGCGAGCCCGGGCGGCAGCCCGTCCGGGGCATCCTCCTCCTCCGCGCCGGGCTCGGCGCGGGGCGCGAGGTCCGCCTCGTCTCGCTCGAGGAGGAGCGCCACCTCGGCCATCCCCAGTGGCCCGTTCTCCGTGTTGCCGGTGAAGATGACGTCCTCCATCGCCTCCCCGCGGAGATGACGTGGGCTTTGCTCGCCCAGCACCCAGCGGATCGCGTCGACGATGTTCGACTTGCCGCAGCCGTTCGGCCCGACGATGGCGGTCACTCCGCGCGGGAGCTCGAGGACCGTCCGCTGCATGAACGACTTGAAGCCGTTCAGCTCGATCTGCCTGATCCGCATCCGGGTTCCTTGCCGGCCGCCGCGCGGCCGTCACACCCGGGGATGGGGGCCCCGAGCGCTACTCCGCCACCAGCTCCGTGTTCCAGTACGCCGCATCCACCGCGCTCAGAAAGGGCATCCACTCCTTGTAGCGACGGAGGCTGTAGGTCTCCGTCATGAACGGCGTCCACTGCGGCCGCCGCGGCTGCCGGACGAGCCGCATGCCCGCCTCCGCCGGCGTGCGCCCGCCCTTCAGGCGGTTGCAGCGGTGGCACGAGCAGACGACGTTCTCCCACACCGACGTGCCGCCCCTCGAGCGTGGCACGACGTGGTCGAGGTTCAGCTCGACGCGCGCGAACTGCCGGCCGCAGTACTGGCAGCGGTTCCCGTCGCGCGCGTAGATGTTGAAGCGGCTGAAGCGCACGTAGCGGCGCGGGATGCGATCGTAGCCCTGCAATAGGATGACGCGCGGGACGCGGATCGCCCGGTCGACCAGACCGATCCTGTCCTCCTCGGCCACCAGGTCGGCCCAGCTGGCGAAGTCGAACGTGCGGTACTGCTCGTCCACGGCGTGCGCGATGCCCTGGTAGAGGAGCGAGAGCGCGCGCCGAACCACCGTGATGTGGATCGGCAGGTACGACCGGTTGAGGACGAGCACCTTGGTGTTCAACACCGACACGTTCCGCGCAGGGTACCGGCGGGCTGCGGCGAAGTCAACGAAACTCAAGCGGATCCTCCAGGATTCGAAGGTCGCTCGGGCCACCAGCGCAGCACCGGCCGGCGCGCGGCGCGGGTCTCGTCGAGGCGGGCGAGGCGCGTCGAGTGCGGGGCCTCGCGCACGCGGGCGGGGTCGGTGCGGGCCTCCTCGGCGATCGCGAGCATGGCGTCGGCGAACCGGTCGAGTGTCTCCTTGGTCTCGGTCTCGGTCGGTTCGATCATGAGGGCGCCCTTCACCACCAGCGGGAAGTAGATGGTGGGCGCGTAGAAGCCGTAGTCGAGCAGACGCTTGGCGACGTCCAGGGTGTGGACATCGTAGTCCTGGAGGCAGCCGTCGGAGAACACGCACTCGTGCAGCGAGGGCGTGTCATACGGGAGATGGTAGGTCCCGCTGAGGCGCGCCCGCAGGTAGTTGGCATTCAGGACCGCGAAGCGCGTCGCTTCCGCCAGGCCGGGGCCGCCGAGCCGGGCGAGATAGGCGTAGGCGCGCACCAGGACGCCGAAGTTGCCGGAGAACGCCCGCAGGCGCCCCACGCTCTTGGGTGCATCGTCCGTCCACTTGAGGACGCCGTCGCCGCGCACGAGCCGCGGCACCGGTAGGTAGTCCGCGAGCGCCGCGCGAACCGCGACCGGCCCCGCGCCCGGCCCGCCCCCGCCGTGCGGCGTGGAGAACGTCTTGTGCAGGTTGAACTGCATCACGTCCACGCCCATGTCGGCGGGCTTCGCGATCCCCATGATGGCGTTCAGGTTCGCGCCGTCCAGGTAGACGAGGCCGCCCTGCGTGTGGACGGCGGCCGTGATGCCGTCGATCTCGCGCTCGAAGAGCCCGAGTGTGTTCGGGTTGGTGATCATGAGCGCGGCGACCGACTCGTCCATGGCGGCCGCCACCGCCGCGGCGGTCAAGAGCCCGCGGGCGTCCACCGCGACCTCGGTCACCTCGTAGCCGCACAGCGTGGCGCTCGCCGGGTTCGTGCCGTGCGCGCTCGCGGGGATGAGGACGCGCCGGCGCGCCTGCCCGCGGTCGGCGTGGTAGGCGCGCACGAGGAGCATGCCGAGCAGCTCGCCGTGCGCCCCGGCGGCGGGCTGGAGGCACACCGCATCGAGGCCGCTCACGGCGGCGAGCCCCGCCTCCAGGGCCGCGAGCAGCTCGAGCGCTCCCTGCGCGAGCGCCTCGGGCACGAGCGGGTGGAGAGCCGCGAAGCCCGGGAGGCGCGCCAGCTCCTCGTTCACCACGGGGTTGTACTTCATGGTGCACGACCCGAGCGGGTAGAGCGTCGTCGCCGCGCTGTAGTTCCACTGCGAGAGGCGGAGGAAGTGGCGCAGCACCTCGAGCTCGCTCACCTCGGGCATGCCCGCCAGCTCGTCCTCGCGCCGGAGGTCCGCCGGCAGGTCGGCGACGCCCGCACCCGCGGCCGCCCGCACCGGCCAGCCGACTCGCCCGGGCGATCCCCGCTCGAAGATGAGCGGTTCGTCGAACATCGGCTCATCCACCCGCAGCACGCGCGGCCGGCGCCGGCGCCGCGAGCACGCCGATCAGCCGATCGACCTGCTCGGGCGTGTGGGTCTCGGTCACGCAGAGGACGAGGCTGCCCTCCAGCTCCGGGTACCAGCGGCCGAGCGGGAACCCGGCCACGACCCCGGCCTGCGCGGCCGCTTCCCACGCGCGCGCCGCCGCGGGTGCCCGGACGACGAACTCGTTGAAGAAGGGCCCCGCGAAGCGCGCCGGGACCCCTGCCGCCTCGAGGCGGGCGGCGGCGGCGTGCGCGGCGCGGTAGTTCGCCCGGGCCAGGCTCGCGAGCCCGTGCCGCCCGAGGAGCGAGAGGTAGACGGTCACGGCAAGGGCGCACAGCGCCTGGTTCGTGCAGATGTTCGAGGTAGCGCGCTCGCGGCGGATGTGCTGCTCGCGCGTTGCGAGCGTCAGCACGTAGCCGCGGCGACCGCGGGCGTCGACGGTCTCGCCGACCAGGCGGCCCGGCATGCTGCGCACGAAGCGCTCGCGGGTGGCGAAGAGCCCGACGCCCGGGCCGCCGTATGACAGCGGGAGGCCGAAGCTCTGCCCCTCCGCCACCGCGATGTCGACGCCCGAGGCGCCGGGCGAGCGCACGAGGGCCAGCGCGAGCGCCTCGGGCGTCGCCGTGATGGTGAGCGCGCCAACTGCGCGCACGGCGTCGGCGAAGAGCGCAACGTGCTCCACCACCCCGAAGACGTTCGGGTAACCGAGCACCAGACAGAGCGTGTCGCCGCCGAGCCCGGCGCGGAGCGCGCCCAGGTCGGTGCGGCCATCGGCGCCGAACGGTACCTCGCGCACCTCCACGCCGCCGAGGCCGCGCAGGTAGGTTGCGACCGTCGCGCGATAGTGGGGATGGAGCGCGCGCGCCAGCCAGACCACCCGGCGGCCGGGCCGGAGGCGGCGGGCCATGAGCACCGCCTCGGCGGTCGCCGACGCACCGTCGTACAGGCTGGCGCTCGCCACCTCGAGGCCGAGCAGCAGCGCCGAGAACGTCTGGAACTCGAAGGTCGCCTGCAGCGTGCCCTGGCTCACCTCCGGCTGGTAGGGAGTGTAGGCGGTCGCGAACTCGCTGCGCAGGAGGATCTGGTCCACCACGGCCGGGACCCAGTGCGGGTACGCGCCCGCGCCCAGGAAGACGGCCGCGCCCGCCGCGTCCGCGTTGCGGGCCGCCAGCGCGCCCAGGTGGCGCCGCAACTCGGGCTCGGTCATGCCCTCCGGAAGCGCGATCGCCGCGCGTGCCCGCAGGCGGGCCGGAACGTCCGCGAACAGGTCGTCGATCGAGCCGACCCCGATCGCCTCCAGCATGGCGGCGATGTCCCGCGCGGTGTGAGGGCTGTAGCCGCTCACTTCCTCAGCTCGCTCGCGATGTGAGCGCGGTAGGCGGCCGCGTCGAGGAGCCCATCGACCTCGTCCGGCCTGACGACCCGCAGGCGGATCATCCAGCCCGCGCCGTAGGGATCCGTGTTGACGTGCTCCGGCCCGTCGCGCAGGACGTGGTTCACCGCGATCACGCGTCCGCTCACCGGCGCGAACAGATCGGAGACCGTCTTGTTGGATTCCACCACGCCGAGCACCTGCCCCTGCGCGAGCGTGGCGTCCACCGCCGGGAGCTCGACGAAGACCACGTCGCCGAGCGCGTCCTGCGCGAAGTCGGTGATGCCGACCACGCCTTCGTTCCCCTCCATGCGGAGCCACTCGTGATCCCTCGTGTACCGGAGGTCGTCGGGGAACTCCATGCTCAATCCTCCCGCTGCACACGGCGATAGAAGGTACGCGCGACGACCCGCGCCGGAACGCGGCGCCCGCGGATCTCGACCGCGACCGGCGTGCCGGGCGCCGCCGCGCCGGCCGTGACGTAGGCGAGGCCGATGTAGCGCCCGAGGGTGGGCGACCTGGTGCCGCTGGTCACGCTGCCGACGGCGTCGCCGTCGCGCCACACGGCGCAGCCATGGCGCGGGACGCCGGGCTCGGCGAGCTCGATGCCGACCAGGCGGCGCACAACGCCGCGGGCGGCCTGCTCGGCCAACGCTGCGCGGCCGACGAAGTCCCCCTTGCCGAGCTTCACCACCCAGGCGAGACCCGCCTCGAGCGGCGTCGTCGTCTCGTCCATGTCGGTCCCGCAGAGCGGGAGGCCGGCCTCCAGCCGCAGCGTGTCGCGCGCGCCGAGCCCCGCCGGGAGCCCGTCCCGCCGCCGCGTGGCGTCGAGCACAGCCTCCCACAGCCGCGGCGCATCCGAGGCGGCGACCAGGAGCTCGAACCCATCCTCGCCGGTGTACCCCGTGCGCGACACCAAGGTCCGCACGCCGGCCACGGGCCCTTCGAGGGCGGTGAAGGGGCGGAGCGCCGCCAGGTCGAGGGCGGTGAGCGTGCGGAGCGCGCGCTCCGCCTCGGGTCCCTGCAGCGCCAGGAGCGCGAGCTCGGCGCTGCGGTCGACCACCTCGGCGCGCTCGCCCGCGCGCGCGCGGACCCAGGCGTAGTCGGTCGCCGTGTTGGCCGCGTTCACCACCAGGAGGTAGCGCTCGGCGCCGAGGCGGACGACGATCAGGTCGTCCAGCACGCCGCCGCGCTGGTTGCAGAAGAGCGTGTACTGCCCGTCGCCGATGCGGAGGCGGCGGATGTCGTTCACGGTGAGCTCCTGGCAGACCACGGCGGCCCCGGGGCCACGCAGCTCGATCTCGCCCATGTGGCTCACGTCGAAGAGCGCGCAGCGCTCACGGACCGCGCGGTGCTCCTCCGCGGCCCCGCGGTAGGAGAGCGGCATCTCCCAGCCCGCGAACTCGCCCATCCGGGCGCCGAGCGCGCGATGGACGTCGAAGAGCGGGGTGCGGCGGGCCATGCGCGGGCTCTAGGCCGCCTGCTCCGCGGCGCTCAGGGTGTTGGCGAGCAGCATCGCGACCGTCATCGGTCCCACCCCGCCCGGAACCGGAGTGATGTGAGAGGCGCGCTCGCGCGCGCCGGCGAACTCGACGTCGCCGCAGAACCGGCCGTCCGGCCCGCGGTTCATGCCGACGTCGATCACGACCGCACCGGGGCGGATCCATGCGCCCCGGACGAGTCCCGCCTGCCCGGTAGCCGCCACCAGCACCTCCGCGCGTCCGACCTCGTGCTCCAGGTCCGCGGTGCGGGAGTGACACACGGTGACGGTCGCGTGGCGCTCGAGGAGGAGGAGCGCCACCGGCTTGCCGACCAGCAGGCTGCGGCCCACCACCACCGCGCGCGCGCCCTTGAGCGCGACACCGGTCTCGTCGATCAGTCGGAGCACCCCGAGCGGCGTGCAGGGACGCAGACCCGGCTCGCCCGCCAGCAGGCGACCTTGACTCACGGGATGCAGCCCGTCGACGTCCTTCTCGGGTGGGAGCGCCTCGATCACCGCCCGGGCATCGAGCCGGGGAGGCAGGGGAAGCTGGACGAGGATGCCGTGCACATCGCGCCGGCGGCCGAGCTCGCGGACCAGGGCGAGCAGCTCCGCTTGCCCTGTGCTCGCCGCGAGCCGATGGCCGAAGGAGCGCATGCCCACCTCCTGGCACGCCTTCTCCTTGTTGCCGACGTAGAGGTGCGAGGCGGGATCGTCGCCGACGAGCACGGTGGCCAGACCCGGGATCACCCCGCGGCTGGCGAGGCGCGCGACGCGCTCCCGCACCTCGCTCCGTACCACCGCCGCCACGCTCTTGCCGTCGATCGTGTGTCCCACGCAGCGATCCCGATCGGCTTCTTCTATAGGGCTGCTCGCGGGCAGGGCAAGTCGGCGGTCGCACGCGCCCCGGGCCGTGCTACACTCTGGACGCGTGATCGTCGGCGTCCCGCGCGAGATCAAGGCGGAGGAGAACCGCGTCGCGCTCACGCCGAGCGGCGTCGGCGCGCTGGTGGCGCACGGGCACACCGTGGTGGTGGAGCACGGCGCGGGCACCGGCTCGAGCCTGCCCGACCGGCTCTACCGCGATGCCGGCGCGACGCTGGCCGACGCCGCCGCGGTCTGGGGCCGGGCAGAGCTGATCCTCAAGGTGAAAGAGCCGCTCCCCTCCGAGTACGACCTCCTGCGCCCCGACCAGATCCTGTTCACGTATCTGCACCTCGCGGCCAACCCGCAGCTCGTGCGGGTGCTCGTCGCGCGCCGCGTGCGCGCCCTGGCCTACGAGACGCTGCAGCCCCCGGACGGCTCGCTGCCGCTGCTCGCTCCCATGAGCGAGATCGCGGGGCGGCTCGCGGTGCAGGTGGGCGCCTGGTGCCTTCAGGCCCAGAACGGCGGCCGCGGCGTGCTCCTCTCCGGTGCGTCGGGCGTGCGGCCCGCGAAGGTCGTCATCCTGGGCGCCGGGATCGCGGGGACCAACGCCTGCCAGGTGGCCGTCGGGGTGGGGGCCCACGTGTCGATCCTCGACGTCGACCCCGCCAAGCTCCGCTATGTGCACGACATCCTCGGCGGCCACGTGACCACCGTCATGTCGAACCGGGCCAACATCGAGGAGGAGGCGGTGAGCGCCGATATGATCGTGGGCGGCGTGCTCATCCCGGGCGCCCGCGCGCCGCGGCTCATCTCCCGCGCACTGGTCGCGGCCATGCGTCCCGGCGCGGCCCTGGTCGACCTCTCGATCGACCAGGGCGGGTGCGCCGAGACCTCGCGCCCCACTACGCACGCCGATCCGACCTACCGGGTCGAGGGCGTGGTGCACTACGCCGTCGCCAACATGCCGGGAATGGTGCCCCACACCGCGACCCTCGCGCTCACCAACGCGACCCTCTCCTACGCGCTCGCGATCGCGGACCATGGCTTCGCGGATGCGCTGCGCCGTGACCCGGCGCTCTGCCGGGCGTGCAACGTGCTCGCCGGGCGCGTGACCCACCCGGGCGTGGCGGAGGCGATCGGCGTCTCGGCGACGGCGCCCGAGACGTTGCTCTAGGAGCCGCCGTCCGTCTTCCTCGGAGGCCCGTCCAGTGCTCGTGCGCTGCCCGCTCCCCATGCCCGGAGCGCAACCCCCGCGCGGCTAGGCGCCTCTCGGCGCCGGCCTCCCTACGACACGACCCGGATGCCCAGCTCACGCAGCTGCGCCGGGTCGACCGGGGTCGGCGCCTCGGTGAGGAGACAGACCGCACGCTGCGTCTTCGGAAAGGCGATCACCTCGCGGATCGAGTCGGCGCCCGCGAGCAGCATCACCAGGCGGTCGAGGCCGAGGGCGATGCCGCCGTGCGGCGGCGCGCCGAAGGCGAGCGCCTCGAGCAGGAAGCCGAAGCGCGCCTGTGCCTCGCTCTCCGACATGCCGAGGAGCGCGAACACGCGCTGCTGCACGTCGGGGCGATGGATACGGATGCTGCCGCCGCCGAGCTCGATGCCGTTGAGCACCAGGTCGTAGGCCTGCGAGCGGACGGCGAGCGGGGCGCGCTCGAGACGGTCGAGATCCTCCTCGGCGGGTGCCGTGAAGGGATGGTGCACGGCGACGTAGCGACCCGCGTCCGGGTCGCGCTGGAGGAGCGGGAAGTCGACCACCCAGAGGAAGCGATCCTCGTCCCGCGCCACCCGGCCCAGCCGCTCCCCGAGCCGGAGGCGCAGCTGTGAGAGGATGGGCGCCGCCGTAGCCTCCGGCTCGGCCAGCAGCACGAGGAGGTCGCCGATCTCGAGGCGGGCCGCCGCCGCCAGGCGCGCCCGCTCGGCGCCGGAGAGGAACTTGACCGCCGGCGATTGCCAGCCGTCGGCGCCGACCTTGATCCAGGTGAGGCCGCCCGCGCCCTCCGCGGTCGCGAAGCCGACCAGGTCGTCGAGCTCGCGGCGCGAGAGCGCCGCGCCGCCGCCGGGGACGGCGAGGCCGCGGATGGGATTGCCCGCGGCGAGCGCCTCCGCGAACACGCGGAAGCCGGTCCCCGCGAAGCAGGCGGTGAAGTCGGCGAGCTCGAGGTCGACGCGCAGGTCGGGCCGGTCGATTCCATAGCGCAGCATCGTCTCGGCGTGGCGAAGGACCGGAAACGGGCGCGGCGTGGGCCGCCCGCGCACCTGCGTGAACAGCGCCGCGATCATGGGCTCCACGACCGCCATCACGTCGCCCGGGCCGACGAAGGACATCTCGAGGTCGATCTGCGTGAACTCCGGCTGCCGGTCGGCGCGCAGGTCCTCGTCGCGGAAGCAGCGGACGATCTGGTAGTAGCGATCGAGTCCGGCCACCATGAGCAGCTGCTTGAAGAGCTGCGGCGACTGCGGCAGCGCGTAGAAGCTGCCGCGCTGCACGCGGCTCGGCACCAGGTAGTCGCGTGCCCCCTCCGGGGTGGAGCGCGTCAGCACCGGGGTCTCGACCTCCACGAAGCCGGCCGCGTTCAGGTGCTCGCGCACGGCGCGCGTGACCTCGTGGCGCAGGAGGAGGTTCCGCTGCATGCGCGGCCGGCGCAGATCGAGGTAGCGGTAGCGGAGGCGGTTCGGCTCGCTCACCTCGGTGACGTCGTCGATCGGGTACGGCGTCGGCCGTGCGGTGTTGAGCACCCGGAGCTCGCGGACGGACACTTCGATCGCGCCCGTCGGCAGCTCGACGTTGACCGTCTCCGGGGGACGGGCCCGCACCTCTCCGCGCACCGCGATCACGTACTCGAGCCGCACCTCGCCCGCACGGGCATGCGCGGCCGGGCTCTCGGCGGGGTTGCAGACTACCTGCACGAGGCCGCTGCGGTCGCGCAGATCGATGAAGAGCACGCCCCCGTGGTCGCGCCGCGCATGCACCCAACCGCAGAGCGTCACCGCACGCCCGATGTCCGTGGGGCGGAGCGTGCCGCACGGGTCGCTGCACCGCCAGTCGCCCAGCGGCTCGATCGGCGCGCTCACTCCCCGCCCCCGATCATCGCCTGCAGCAAGCGTGCAAGCTCGGGCCCGCTCGCGTCGAGCGGGAGGACCTGGCGGCGGTCCTGGTGCCGCACCAGGTCGCGCACCGTCGCCCGCCCGGCCCGCAGCTCCTCCTCGCCCAGGATGGCCGCGAGGCGCGCGCGCCGGCGGTCGGCGGCGCGGAGCAGCGCCTTCAGGCTCCGCCCCGCCGGCTCGAGCCCGATGGCGAGCCCGCCGTCGCGGAGTCGGGTCGCGAGCGCGAGCGCCGGACCGATCGCGCCGGCCTCGAGCGGGAGGATGACGGCGGCCGGACCCGCCGCCTCGGCCTCGGTCCCGGGCGCCGCCATGGCGAGGCGCTCGAGGCCGAGCGCGAAGCCGACGCCGGGGACGTCCGGGCCGCCGAGCGCCGCCACCAGCCCGTCGTAGCGCCCGCCGCCGCCCACCGCGTTCTGCGCGCCGAGCCCGCTGGCGACGACCTCGAAGGCCGTCCGGCAGTAGTAGTCGAGTCCGCGCACCAGGCGCGGATTCATCACGTAAGCCACCCGTTCCTGCTCGAGGAGCGCGCGCACTTGGGCCAGGTGCGCCCGGCAGCCGTCGCACAGGCTGTCGGCGGCTACCGGCGCTCGGGTCATGATCTCCCGGCACGACTCCACCTTGCAGTCGAGCATGCGCAGCGGGTTGCGCTCCACGCGCCGGTGGCAGTCAGGACAGAGCCCCGCCAGGTGAGCGCGCCCGAACTCCCGCAGGCGCTCGCGGTAGACCGGGCGGCAGACGCGATCGCCGACCGAGTTGAGCTCGAGCCGCGCCGCGCGCGCGCCCACCGCCGCGAGGTAACGCTCGAGCATGACGAGCAGCTCGGCGTCGGCGAGCGGGTCGTCCCGCCCGAGCACCTCGGCCCCGATCTGGTAGAACTGCCGGTAGCGACCGCGCTGCGGCCGCTCGCGCCGGAACATCGGCCCGCGGTAGAACAGGCGTGCGGTCGGGTCGCTCTGCACGAGGCCGTTCTCGAGGTAGGCGCGCACCACCCCTGCCGTCGCCTCGGGGCGGAGCGTGAGCCCCGTCGTGTCGCGGTCCGCGAACGAGTACATCTCCTTCTCGACGATGTCCGTCGTCTCGCCGAGTGAGCGGGCGAACAGCTCCGTGCGCTCCACCACCGGCAGCCGGATCTCGCCGAACCCGTAGCGCGTGAACGTGCGCTCGGCCGCCTCTTCCAGGGCACGCCAGCGCCGGCTCTCGTCGGGGAGGACGTCCCGGAAGCCCTTGACGGCAGCGATCGCCTGGGGAGCCGACATGCGGAGGGGTGAACGGCGATTTGTAGCAAAGGCCCTCACCCCCTTCAATGCGAGTACGTTTGATACTGCGGCGTTTTGTCACCACAATGGTGAACGTGAAGTCGTGCGGGTGGCCGCGATATCGCGCGCGGGGCCCGAGCCACGCTGAGCGAGTCGGCATGCTGTCCACGAGCAATCTCACCGTCATCTTCCGCGACATGGTGCGCACCGCCATGGCCGCGCAGCGGGTCGCGTCGTCGGAGACCACCGAGTTCTACCTCGTCCGGCTGCTCGAGGGTTTCGCACGCCCCGCGCGCGGGGATCTGCTCGACCCGCCCCTCGCCCTCGACTATCTGGAGGCGTTCCATCTCCCGGCCGCCAGGGGTTACGAGAAGCTGAAGCGCGTCGCCGACACCGCGCTCTTCATCACGGGCATGTTCGTCGACAGCCTCGAGCGGAGCCTGGTGGGGCCCGAGTACTACGCCGCGCTCGGCCGCAACGCCTACGCGCGCCTGTCGGCGCAGTCATCCCGCGGCGCCCTCGCCACCCTGTTCGAGGAGCTCGCGGGACGCTTTCCGGAGTTCGTGCGGGTGCTCACCGAGATCAGCGCGCAGGAGCTCTTCCGTCGCGAGCAGGACACGCTCCGGCTCTACAAGCGCTGGCTCCACACGCGCGGGCGGCGCGAGGCCGACCTCCTCATGCGGCGGGGCATCATCCCGTTCGCCCCGCCGGCGAAACACCGGCACTGATCGGCCAGCACACTCGCTAGTGTCCCGGACCCGAAATCCGTTGCCAAAGTCGGGGGTGGATCGGCGGCGCTGGCAAGGCGCGACAACGAGGAATAGTTGGCGCTATTCCGAGGAGGAGCAACGCAGCCAGTGTCGCCGAGACGCCCCCGAATTTGGTGACGGACTTCGGGTTCGGGACACTAGGCGAGGGCAGCCTCGGAGCGGCGGGCCCGCGTGCTGGGCCTCCGGCGCGCCGCCGGCACGGCCTTGGCATTGCGCGCCACCACGATGGTGAAGAGCGAGCGCGGCGACGTCTTCCACTGCCGCTCGACGTGCAGGGTTTGCTGATCGAGCACGTCCGAGAGCTGGAGGGTCGTCCAGCCGAGCCAGCGCGTGACCGGGTCGATCGTACGCTGGAGGCGGGCGAGCCCCGGCTTCGGGCTGCGGAAATGGTTGATGAGGGTGATGACCCCGCCCGGCCGGCACACGCGCCGGGCTTCGGCCATCATGCGATCCGGATCCGGCACCACGCTCACCACGTGGAAGGCCATCACGTAGTCGAAGCTGTCGTCGGGGAACTTCAGGCTGAGCGCATCCCCTTGCTCGAGCGTGATGTGCCGCCAGCCGTTGCGGTTCACCTTGTCCTGCGCCCGCTCCAGCATGTCGGGCGCGAGATCGATCCCGGTCACGTGGCAGTGCGAGGGATAGGCGTCGAGGGAGAGCCCGGTCCCGACCCCGAGCTCGAGCACGCGCGCCCCGGGCTCGATCGCGAGCGAGCGGATGACCCGGGCGATCCGCGGATAGAATACGCGCCGGAAGAGCAGGTCGTAGAGATGCGAGAACTCGTAGTACAGCCGGCTTTCGTGCGGCTGCGCGTTCGCGAGAGCCATACGCCTCCTTCGTGTTGTCGCGTGCCCGGAGCGCGGGACGCCCGGGGCGCCGGTCCCTAGCGCGAACGCCCGCCGCGGGGTGCCGCTCCGTTCATGCGGCGGTCTTGCCTCGCAGCTGCCGCTTGAAGGAGGTGATGTCCCGCTTGCGGAAGCGCCACTGCCGGCCCCGCTTGAAGGCGGGCAGGATGCTCTTCCTCGCCAGCTCGTTCACCGTGTCCGGACTGCAATCGAGGAGCTCGGCTACCTCTTTGCTATTAAGTAAGTTATCTTCGACGTCCAGCATGGCACCGCCCGCGGCTGTTCCGGGACGGCGTTTTGGTAGCAGGGCGGTCCGCCGCCGTCAAGGAACGCCGAATTCGCGTGCATTCTCGGTTACTTGAGGCGCTCGCGGAGGGCTGCTCCCGCGCCGGTCGAGGACCTCCGGCTCGAGGCGCTCCCTGCCCTGCCACCGCGCCAGCCGGGCCCGGAAGACGACGTCGGCGCGCTGCCCCGGCCGTACAGCGGGAGCCCTCCCGGAGCGTAGCCCGATGGCGGGCAACGTGCGACCGTCCTGCCCGGAGCCGCAGGCGGAGGTGCGGGCGGGTCGGGTCCACCCGGCGCGCGCCCTCGATCTCCACCCGGCGCGCGAGGAGCACCGGCTCGGGACTTCCGGGACCGGACGGCTCGAGGGTCGCCAACGCCTCGGCGGGCGCGGGCGTGATGATCCCGAAGGGCATCTACGCGTCGATCTCGAGCAGCGGCTCCGGGTCGGCGGGCGTCGTCTGGCCGCGGAGCACCCTCCTCGAAGCGCGTCGCCGGCTCGCGTCAGCGCCGCGCCTGCCGTCCCTCCAGATAGAGCACCACGGGACTCGCCACGTAGATCGACGAGTACGTGCCCACGATGAAGCCGACCAGCAAGGCGAAGGCGAAGCTGTGGATCACCGGGCCACCCAGCACGAAGAGCGCCGCGGTCACCAGGATCGCCGTGCCGCTCGTGATGAGCGTCCGCGACAGCGTCTCGTTGATCGAGATGTTCATGATGGTGGCCAGGCTCTCGCGCCGCATCTTCTTCATGTTCTCGCGGATGCGGTCGGAGACGATGACGGTGTCGTGCACCGAGTAGCCCACGACCGTGAGCAGCGCCGCCACCGTGGTCAGATCGAACTCCATGTGGGCGATGGCGAGCGCCCCGATCGTCATGAGCACGTCGTGCACGAGGGCGATGGCGGCGCCGATCCCGAAGCGCAGCTCGAAACGGAGCGCGATGTAGACACCCATGACGAGCGTCGCGGCGAGGACCGCCAGCGCGGCGCTCCGGCCGAGATCCTTGCCGACCCTCGGCCCCACCGTCTCGACGCGCAGCACGTCGTGCGTCCCCTCGCCGAACTTCTCGCGCAGGGCGGCCCGGATGGCGTCCGCCACCGAGCCGCTGCCGCCCTTCTCCGCCCCGCGGACCCGGATCTGGAACTCGTTGCCCGCCCGCCCCACGTCCTGGACGAGGACCTCACCGATCTCCGGCTTCGAGAGCGCCGCGCGCACGTCGCCGATGGGGGTCGGTGCCGCGAACTTGACGTGCACCATCGTGCCGCCGGCGAAGTCGATGCCCCAGTTGATGCCCCTCGCGTAGGCCCACGCGAGGCCGATCGCGATCAGGGTCCACGAGAGGACGAGCATCTTGAAGCGCAGCCCGACGAAATCGATCTTCGTCCCGGGCGGGATCAGCTCGAAGAAGCGGTGCTCGACGGGCGCGGGCTCCGCCGCGCCCCGGACCGGGCGGCTCGTGGGCATGGTGCTCGTGTCCCCCTTCATACGCTCACCGTCGCGAGCCGTCGGCGCGAGGTCAGGAAGTCGTAGACCACGCGCGTGCCGAACACGCCGGTCGCCAGACTGGTCAGGATGCCGAGGCAGAGGGTGATCGCGAAACCCCGCACCGGGCCGCTGCCGAACTGGAACAGGATGAGCCCCGAGCAGAAGGTGGTGACGTTCGAGTCCCGGATCGCATACCACGCCCGCTCGTAGCCCGCCTCGATCGCCGCGCGCGCGGTCTTTCCCAGGCGCAGCTCCTCGCGGATGCGCTCGAGGATGAGGACGTTGGCATCGACGGCCATGCCGATGGTGAGCACGATACCGGCGATGCCCGGCAAGGAGAGCGTGAAGCCGAAGGCGGCGAAGGCGCCCACGAGGAGGAGGACGTTCAGCAGGAGGGCCCCGTCCGCGATCACCCCGCCGCCGCGGTAATAGACCAGCATGAACACGATCACGAGCGCGCTCCCCACCACGAAGGAGAGCACGCCCTTGCGGATCGAATCCTTCCCGAGCGACGGGCCGACCGTGCGCTCCTCGATCAGCTTGAGGGGGGCGGGCAGCGCCCCGTTGCGCAGCACGTTGGCCAGGTCCTGCGCCTCGGTGAAGTCGAAGCGGCCGCGGATGAGCCCCCGGCCGCCGGTGATCGGCGTCTCGATCACCGGCGCCGACTCGACCACGCCGTCGAGGACGATGGCGAGCTGGCGGCCGACGTTCGCGCTGGTGATCTCGCCGAACTCCTTGGTGCCGCGCGCGTCGAGCACGAAGTCGACCACCATGCCCTCGGTGGCCGCGCCCTGGGAGACGAACGCATCCGTCAGCACGTCGCCGGTCATGAGGGTGCGCCGCTCGACCGCGACGGGGCTCGCGCGGCGACCCTTCTCGCTCTTGCCCGGCAGGTACTGCACGTTCGGCCCGGGGTGGTCGGGAGTCCCCGCGTCGCCCGCCCGCGCCACCAGCTTGAACTCGAGGAGCGCCGTGCGCCCGATCAGCTCCTTGGCGCGCTGCGGATCTTGGACGCCGGGCAGCTGCACCACGATCTCGTCCGTCCCCTGCGCCTGCACGGTCGGCTCCGCCACGCCGAACTGGTCGATGCGGTTGCGGATGATCTTCAAGGCCTGCTCCTGGACGTTGTCGCGCAGGCGCTGCACCTCGCGCGGCTCGAGCGTGTAGGCGAGGTCGCCCGCCTCGACGTCCGATTCGGGTACGGCGACCAGGCTCGGGAAACGGTCTTTCACGAGCGCCTCGACCTGCGCACGCTTGTCCTTGTTGGCGAGCCGCAGGTGGACGGTCCGGCCCTCCCGCTCGACCGAGGCGGCGCCGATCTGCTCCTCGCGCAGCGTCCGCTCGAGGTCCTGCATCTGTCGATCGACCGTGTTGTCGACCGCCTGATCGATGTCGACGCCGTAGAGGAGGTGGGTCCCGCCCTGCAGATCGAGGCCAAGCCGGATCGGCTGGCGCCAGGGCCAGAACGCCGGCGCCGGCCGCACGAAGCTCGGCACCAGGAAGACGAGGGCGGCCACTGCCAGCGCCGCGTAGAGCGCCCCCCGGGTGAGAACCGATCGGCTCACGACTTCTCCCGCTCTTTCTCCCGGACCTCGAGGGCCGGGCCCTTGGTGACCGTCTGAATCGAGCTGCGGTCCACCTCGACCTGCACGTTGCGGGCGATCTCCACGGTCACCACCTTCTCCGCCACGCCCGTCACCCGGCCGTGGATGCCGGAGGCCATCACCACGCGGTCGCCCCGCTTGAGCGCCGCGACCATCTGCGCGTGCTCCCGTCGGCGCTTCTGTTCGGGGCGCAGGAGGACGACGTAGAAGACCACGCCGAGCAGGAGAAGCGGCAGTATCTGGAGCACGGGCGGTGCGCCCCCGTCCGTCCCCTGCGTGAAGAGCCCCCCCACGCTACGCCCACGCCCCGGCTGCAGCCGCCGCCCGCGCCGGGAAGCTGCCCTCCGTGAGCGCGGCGCGTACCTCGCGCATCAGGTGCAGATAGAAGTGCAGGTTGTGCAGCGTGGCGAGCTGGGCGCCGAGCATCTCGCGGGCCAGCACCAGGTGCCGGAGCGCGCCCCGGCTGAAGCGCGTGCAGGTGTAGCAGGGGCAGCCGTCCTCGACCGGACGCGCGTCGCGGGCGTGCGCGGCGTTGCGGATCATCAGCTTGCCTTGTCGAGTGAAGAGCGTCCCGTTGCGGGCGTTGCGCGTGGGCAGGACGCAATCAAAGAGATCGTATCCCATCGCCGCGAAGCGAAGCAAATCGCGCGGCGTGCCGACGCCCATCAGGTAACGGGGTCGCTCGGGCGGAAGGAGGGTCACCGTGGCGGCTGCGACCCGGGCCGTCTCGTCCGGCGGCTCGCCGACCGAGAGGCCGCCCACCGCGTAGCCGTCGAAGCCGAGTCCGGTGAGCGCCCACGCGCTCTCGGCGCGCAGCGCCGGGTCGAGCCCGCCCTGCACGATACCGAAGAGCGCCGTCGCCGCGCGCGTGCGCGCCGCGAGGCCGCGCGCCGCCCACGCGCTCGTGCGCGCGACGGCGTGCGCCACCTGCGCGTGTCGCGCGCCCGCCGGGACGCACTCGTCGAGCGACATGGCGATGTCGGCCCCGAGCGCCTCCTGCACGGCGACGGCGTCCTCGGGGGCGAGGCGTCCGGCGCGCCCATCCACGTGCGAGCGATAGTGCAGACCGCCGTCGTCGACGCGCACCAGCTCGCCGAGGCTCATCACCTGGAAGCCGCCGCTGTCGGTGAGCAGCGGCCCGTCCCACCCCATGAGCGCGTGCAGCCCGCCCAGCGCCCGCACCGCCTCGACCCCGGGCCGCTGGGCCAGGTGATAGGCGTTGGCGAGGAGGATGGTCGTCCCGAGCGTGCGGAGCTGCTCCGGGACCACGCCCTTCACCGCCCCGTGGGTGGCGACCGGCATGAACACCGGGGTGTCCACCACCCCGTGCGCCGTGGTGAGCCGGCCGAGCCGCGCCCCGCTCGGGTCGACGCGCACCACCTCGAAGCCGAACGGCGCGCTCACGTGATGAGCATGGCGTCGCCGTAGCTGTAGAAGCGGTAGCCGAGTCGCACCGCCTCGGCGTAGGCGGCGCGGACGCGCTCCCACCCGGCGAACGCCGCCACCAGCGCGAGCAGCGTCGAGCGCGGCAGGTGGAAGTTCGTGAGCAGCGCGTCCACCACCCGGAAGCGATGGCCCGGGCGGATGAAGAGCGCCGCCGCGCCCGGGCCGGCGTGGAGCGCGCCGTCCGCGCCCGCCGACTCGAGGGCGCGCACGGTCGTCGTGCCGACCGCGACGACCCGTCCGCCCGCCGTGCGGGCCGCGGCGATCGCCTCGACCGTCGGCGGCGGGATCTCGAAGCGCTCGGGCACCATCACGTGCCGGTCGAGGTCGGCGGTGCGGATGGGGAGGAACGTGCCGGGTCCGACGTGCAGCGTGAGGGTCGCGACCCGGACGCCCGCCGCGGCGATGGCGCCCAGCAGCTCCCGGGTCAGGTGGAGCCCGGCCGTCGGTGCCGCCACCGCGCCCGGCGCGCGCGCGTACACGGTCTGATAGCGCTCGCGATCGGCCGGCGTCGGGGCGCGCCGGACGTAGGGTGGCAGTGGCACCTCCCCCACCCGCTCGAGCCAGGTGAGCGCGGGTTCGTCGAGCGCCAGGCGGAGCCGCCAGCGGCCGTCACCGAGCGGCGCGACCCACTTCCCCTCGTCGCCCGCGAGGTGGACCCGCTCGCCGGCGCGCGGCGCGCCGCGCACGAGCACTTCCCACTCGCCCTCTTCACCGAGCGGCGCGACGAAGAGGACCTCGAGCCGCCCGCCGCTCGGCCGCCGCCCGCGCACCCGGGCCGGGATGACCCGCGTGTCGTTCAGGACGAGCACGTCCCCGGTGCGGAGGAGGGCGGGGAGGTCGGCGACGCGCGCGTGGCGGAGGGCAGCGCCGCCCCGGTCGAGCAGGAGGAGCCGGGCCGCCACGCGCTCGGGCGCGGGCTGCTGCGCGATCAGTGCCTCCGGCAGCGGGTAGTCGAGGTCCGCGAGCCGCATCCGCCCTTCAGGTCGAGCGCGTGCCCCGGACCTCGAGGAAGGGTCTCAGGATGTCGATCGGCACCGGGAAGATGGTGGTCGAGTTGTTCTCCGAGGCCACCTCGACCAGCGTCTGCAGGAAGCGGAGCTGGAGCGCGATCGGCTCCCGCGCCATGATCGCCGAGGCGTCGGCGAGGCGCTGCGCCGCCTGGAACTCGCCCTCGGCGGCGATCACCTTGGCCCGCCGCTCGCGTTCGGCCTCGGCCTGGCGCGCCATCGCCCGGCGCATCTCCTCGGGCAGGTCGATGTGTTTGACCGCCACCTGCACCACCTTGATGCCCCACGGCTCGGTGTGCTGGTCGATGATCGACTGCAGGTGGGCATTGATCTTCTCGCGCTCGGCGAGGAGCTCGTCGAGCTGGGCCTCGCCGCACACGCTGCGCAGCGTGGTCTGCGCGAGCTGCGAGGTGGCGAAGAGGTAGTTCTCCACCTCGACCACGGCGCGGTTGGAGTCGATCACCCGGAAGTAGAGGACGGCGTTCACCTTGAGCGAGACGTTGTCCTTGGTGATGACGTCCTGCGAGGGGATGTCCATGGTGATGGTGCGGAGATCCACGCGCAGCGCCTTCTCGACGGCGGGGATGACGTAGACGAGCCCGGGGCCGCGCGCTCCGACCAGCCGTCCCAGGCGGAAGACGACCGCCCGCTCGTACTCGCGCAGGACCTTGAGCCCGCTCAGGAGGAACACGACCACGATCGCTACTGCCCCCAGCAAGCCTGGCATCGGAGCCTCCTTTCAGCCGCCCCCGCGGCGGGCGCGCCGCACCCGCAGCCGGAGCCCGTCCACCGCGGTCACCTCGACCCGCTCACCCGCGTCCACGACCTCGTCGCTCTCCGCCACCCAGTACTCCCCGCGTATCAGCACCGGCCCGGCGGGCGCCAGCCGGCCGCGCGCCACCCCGATCGCGCCGACCATCCCCTCCGCCCCTTGCGACGGCCGCGCCCGCTGCGAGCGGGCCACCAGCGTCGCCACCACCAGCATGATGCCGGCGACGGCCGCGCTCACCCCGAGGATCAGACTCCTCGGCACCACGACCCCGGTCTCGGCCGCGTCGAAGAGGAAGAGTGCGCCCAGGACGAAGGCGATGAGCCCACCGGCACCGACCACGCCGAAGGTGGGCAGGAACGCCTCCGCGACGAGCAGCGCCACGCCGAGCAGCAGGAGTGCGAGCGCCGAGGTGTTGACCGGCAGCACGTGGAGGGCGGCGAGCCCGAGGATCAGGCAGATCGCACCCGCCACCCCGGGGAACGCGAGCCCCGGGTGCGTGAACTCGACGTAGAGCCCGAGGAGCCCCGCCATCATGAGGAGCGAGGCGATGCGCGGATCGGCGATCACGTTGAGCACCCGCTGCGAGAGCCGCATCTCGTAGGGGTGCACGCGCACGTGGCCGTCGGCGCCGCGGACGGCCCTGCCGAGCGCGAGCTTCCGGCTCTCGCCCGCCACGTCCACCGTACGCCCGTCGGCGCGCGCCACCACCTCGTCGAGGTCCTTGGCCACGAAGTCGACGACGTTCAGCTTCGCGGCCTCCTCGGCGGTGATGGAGACGCTCCGGCGGACCGCCCTGGCGGCCCACTCGACGTTGCGGCCCCGCTTGTGCGCGATCGCCTCGCTGAACGAGGCGGTGAAGTTGACGATCTTCCGCCCGAGGGTCCCCTTGATGTCCTCGCCCCCCCCGCCCACGGGGTGCGCTGCGCCGATGCTCGTGCCCGGGGCCATGGCGGCCACGTGCGCCGCGAGGGTGATGAAGACGCCCGCCGAGCCGGCGCCCGCGCCGCTCGGGGCGACGTAGACGATCACGGGCACCGGCGCCGCGAGGATGTCCTTCACGATCGCCTGCATCGAGGGCAGGAGCCCGCCCGGCGTATCGAGCTCGATCACCAGCGCCGGCGCGCCCTCCGCCCGGGCACGCGCGATCGACTCGTGCACGAAGCCGGCCACCGCCGGGTTGATGGAGCCCTCGATCACGATCCGCGCCAGCGCGGCCGCCGCCGGGGCTTCCGCTCGTACCGGCGCCGCCGCCAGCAGGAACGCGCTCAGCGCCGCCGCCGCCCGTCTCACGGGCGCCCGCCCGCGATGCCGAGCGCCCGCATGACCTTCTGGATGTCCTCCCACACCAGGCGCTTGTCGCCGGGGTTGCGCAGCAGATAGGCGGGGTGGAAGGTCGGCATCAACTTGATGCCGTGGTAGTCGTACCAGCGGCCGCGCAGCCGCGTGATCGGGGCCTTCGTCCGGAGCAGCGTCTGGGCCGCGAACTTGCCGAGCGCCACGATCACCTCGGGCCCGATCAGCTCGAGCTGGCGGAGGAGGAAGGGCTCGCAGCTCGCCACCTCGTCGGGCTCGGGATTGCGGTTCTCCGGCGGCCGACACTTGATGACGTTCGCGATGTAGACGTCGGTCCGGTCGAGCCTCATCCCCTTGCTGATGATCTCGGTCAGGAGCTGGCCGGCGCGGCCGACGAAGGGCTCGCCCTGCAGGTCCTCGTCGCGGCCCGGCGCCTCGCCCACGAACACCAGGCGCGCGCGCGGGTTGCCCACGCCGAAGACCAGGTGCGTCCGGTGCGGGGCGAGCTTGCAGCGCTGGCAGTCGCCGATGTGGCTGCGCAGCTCCTCGAGGGTGCGCGTCGCGCCGAGTCCGGGCGCGCCGAAGAGAGCCCCGCTCGACGCCGGCACGCTCGCCGGGCGCTCGCCGGGTGCGGCCGCGGCGGGCGCGCGCGGCGGCGGCGCCGCCCGCGGGAAGCCGAGCACGCCGAGCTCGCGCTGGTACTCGACGTAGGCCCGCACCGCGGCCGCCAGCGCCGCGCGTTCAGCTTGAGACGGTGCGTCGCGCATTGTACGATCCGGTCGTGCTGCTCGTCGGACTGGTTGCGGCCCTCGTGCTCGCCTGGCCGCACGACGCGCTCGCCTGGGGTCCCGTGACCCACCTCGTCCACGGGTCGCAAGTACTGGACAGCCTTAGCATCCTCGGACCGGCGCTTCAAGAAATTCTGGGCGCCCACCGCCTCGCCTACCTCTACGGCTGCGTCGCCGCCGACATCGTGCAGGGGAAGAAGTACACGCGCAGTCTCTACACGCACTGCCATTGCTGGCCGGTCGGCTGGCAGATCGCCGAGGCCGCGCGCGGCGAGCGCGAGCAGGCCTTCGCCTACGGCTACCTCTCGCACCTGGCGGGCGACGTCTACTCCCACAACCACTTCGTGCCCGTTCAGATGGTGGTGAGCTACCCGTCGCGCACCGCCCGCCACGTCTACTGGGAGGCGCGCTTCGACGCCGCGCAGGCGCGTGACCGCTGGCGGCTCATGCGCACGGTGTTCGAGCACCGCTACCCGGACTGTGACCGCCTGGTCGAGCAGGTGGTCGAGCGTACCCTCTTCTCCTTCAGGACCAACAAGCGCATCTTCAGCTCGGTCATGGCGGTCCAGCGGCTCGGCCAGTGGCAGCGCCTGATGCGGGGCCTCTCGGCTCGCTCCCGCTATCCCCTGCCGCGCGGCGAGGTCGAGCGCTTCAACTCGCTCTGCATTCGCGCCGTGCAGGACCTGCTCGCCCGCGGGCGGAAGAGCGTTTGCCAGCACGCCGATCCGACCGGGCGCGAGGCGCTCGCCCGGGCCGACGTGCTCCGCCGCAAGCTCAGGGCGCTCAAGCGCCGCGGCCAGATGACGGAGGCGATCGCCGCGGAGCTGCGCGCCCTGGCACCGGCCGCAGCGTAGCCGTCCCCGCGCGGTGCCGATGCGCCGCGACCCAGTCGAGGACCCGCACCGCCACCTCCTCCTTGTCGAGGACGGGCAGCGCCTCGTCGAGGCCGCTCGTGTCGAGCAGGCGCACCGCGTTGGTGTCGGTGCCGAAGCCCGCGCCGGGCGCGGTCACGTCGTTGGCGACGATGAGATCGAGGTGCTTGGCGGCGAGCTTCCGCCGCGCCTCGGCCGCCACGTCGCCGGTCTCGGCCGCGAAGCCGACCAGGAGCCGGCGTCCCTTGCGGGCGCCGAGCCCGGCCAGGATGTCGGGGTTGCGCTCGAGCTCGAGGGTGAGCCCGGCGGCGTCCTTCTTGAGCTTGCGCGCGAGCGGCTCGCGCGGCCGGTAGTCGGCGACCGCAGCGGTCATGATCACGACGGTGGCGCTCGGGAAGGCTTCCTCGACGACGGTCGCCATCTCGCGCGCCGTGCCGACCGGCACGACCCGCACGCCGGGCGGGGGTGCGAGCGCGGTGGGCCCGATGACCAGCGTCACCTCGGCGCCCCGGCGGCGTGCGACGCGCGCCACCGCGCAGCCCATCTTCCCGCTCGAGTGGTTCGAGAGGTAGCGCACCGGATCGATCGGCTCCCGCGTCGGCCCCGCGGAGACGAGGACGCGCTCGCCCGCGAGATCCCGCGCGGCCAGCGCGCAGCACACCTCCTCCACGATGTCCGCGGGCTCCGCGAGCCGCCCCGTCCCCTCGTAGCCGCAGGCGAGCGCGCCGCTCGCCGGACCGACGACGCGCGCGCCGCGGCCGATCAGGCGGGCCAGGTTCTCCTGCACGGCGGCGTGCTCCCACATATGGACGTTCATGGCCGGCGCGAGCACGAGCGGCGCACGCGTGGCGAGCAGCACCGTGGTGAGGAGATCGTCGGCGATCCCGTTCGCGAGCTTCCCGAGCACGTTCGCGGTCGCCGGAGCGATGACGATCGCGCCCGCCTGGTCCGCCAGCCGGATGTGCCCGATCTCGGACTCCTGGGTCAGGCTGAAGGTGTCGGTCGCGACCGGCTGCCCGGAGAGCGTCTGCAGGGTGAGCGGGGTCACGAACTGCTGCGCCCCCGCGCTCATGATGACGGGCACGCGCGCACCGGCGGCGGCGAGGAGCCGCACCACCTCGCACGCCTTGTAGCAGGCGATGCCGCCGGTGAGGCCCACCACGACCGTGCGTCCCTCGAGCCGCACCGGCCTAGCTCTCCGCCCCCGCCGCCGGCGCCGGCGCCTCGCGCGAGGCGAGCCGCAGAAGCCGCGCGAGCGGCAGGTCCTCGCGCGCCAGGAAGATGCCCCCGGTGGCGATGTTGACCGCCATCTGGATGACCCAGGTGAGGAGCGAGAACCCGACCGCGACCTCGTGAGGCACGTCGAAGAGGCGGAGCGCGAGCACGCAGCCCGCCTGCCACGTGCCTACGAAGCCGGGTGCCTGGGGCAGGAAGACCGCAGCGGCCACCACCACGACCGTGGTGAGCGATGCGGCCACCAGCGGCACCTGGATGCCGAGCGCCAGGAAGGAGAAGAGAAAGGTGAGCGTGATCACACCCCACAGGTAGGCCGAGTAGGCGAGCACGAGCAAGACGGTCGGCAGGTCGGCGAGGCCGCCCAGGCCGTTCATGAAGGAGGCGACGAGCGGCACCAGGCGGCGGCCAACCGGGCGCGGCAGGAGCCCGAGCAGCCGTCCGACGACCGCCTCGGTGCTCGTCCTGTATCGCTGCGCGAGCGCCAGGCCGAGGAAGCCGAGGGCGGCCAGCGCCGCGAGCGCGAACGCGCCGCGGCGCATGTCGGGCGGCACTTCGGGGTTGACGAGGGCGACGGCGAGAAAGCAGCCGATGACGAGCAGCATGTCGAAGAGCCGCTCGAGCACGACGCTCGAGAGCGCCGCGCTCATCCCCACGCCCGGCTGCCGTCCGAGGAGGGCCGGCCGCACGAGCTCGCCGGCGCGGAAGGGCAGCACGGAGCTCGCCCCGAAGCCGATGGCGGTCGCGGAGAGGGCCGGATAAAGGGGCACGCGCCCCACCGGCCGCAACAGCACGCACCAGCGCTGCGCCCGGATGTACACCGTCGCCAGGCTCGCCAGCACCACGGCCGCGATCCACGCGGGGCGCGCCGCGGCCAGCACGCCGCCCACCCCCGCCCAGTCGGTGCCGCGCGTGGCGAAGTAGAGGCAGGCCAGGGATACGGCGATGCCGGCGGTCAGACGGAGCGCGTTGCGCAGACGGTTCCTCCTCGGTAGTCCCTCGGATCGCTCCGCATTATCGCTCGCGCACCGGCGGGACGAAAGGCTCGCCGGCCGTATCGCGGCGGAGCGCCCATAGGCCCGCGCCGCCGGCGGCCGCGCCGGCCGCCAGCAGCACCCCGGCCACCCCTTGCCACTCGCTGTCGAGCCGGAGCCCGAACCCGAGCATGAGGATGAGGAAGCCGAGCGGGCGCCACACGCCGGCCGTCATGGGGCCGACTGCCTGAGCGCCGCGGCGGCATGGCGCGCCCGCTCGAGCGCCGTCCACGCGGAGAGAGCGGCGAGCACGACGATCGCGGCGGCCAGCACGACTTGCGTCGGGCGCCCCGTGAGCGTGCACGTCAGGTGGGCGACCAGGTCCGAGGCCCACGCCCCGCAGCCGAGGATCACGTAGCGCTCGGGGCGCTGCACGCGGCCGAGCTGCGCCTCGACACCCAGCCCCTCGGCGCGCGCGCGCGTGTAGCTCACCATGAAGGAGCCGAAGCACGCCACGATGAGGGGCACGAGGACCCAGCTGTCGCGGTAGAAGGCGCCCAGGCCGAGGAAGGTCGCGAACTCGGCCCAGCGGTCGACCAGCGAGTCGACCAGCGCGCCGCGCCGGCTCTCCACCCCCGCGCGGCGCGCCACGCCGCCGTCGAGGACGTCGAGCGTGCCGGCGACGATGGTGAGCCAGCCGCCGACGAAGAGCCATCCCGCCCAGAACACCGCCCCCGCGAGCACGCTCACGGCGAGCTGCGCCCAGGTGAGCGCGTCGGGATGCACCCGCGCCCCGACCAGCGCGTCCTCGAGCGGCTCGAGCACGCCGCGGTACCAGGCCCGCACGCGTGGTCCGACGAGCGGCGCGGACGCGTCTCGCGTCACGCCGGGGACCACCACGCGGGCGAGGCCGCGCAGCGACAGCCACACGGTCGCCGCGATCACGAGGGTCGCGGCCACGGCCGTCCCCGGCCGGCAGGCCGGCGACACCCCTAGCGCTCGACCTCTCCGCGCAGGAAGGCCTCGACCCGCTCCCTGGCGAGATCGTCGGTCAGCTGACGCGGAGGGTGCTTCATCAGGTACGCGGCCACGCTGAGCAGCGGGCCGCCGATCTTCCGCTCCCGCGCCACGCGGCAGCAGCGGATGGCGTCGATCACGCAGCCGGCGGAGTTGGGGCTGTCCTCGACCGAGAGCCGGAGCTCGAGCTCGAGCGGCGCGTTGGCGAAGCCGCGGCCCTCCATGCGCAGGAAGCAGACCTTGTTGTCGCGCTGCCAGGGGACGTAGTCGCTCGGCCCGATGTGGATGCGGGTGCGCGGCAGCGGGCTCGGGAGCACGCTCTGCACCGCCTCGGTCTTCGAGAGCCGCTTGGCGCCGGTGCGGGCGCGGTTCAGCATGTTGAGGAAGTCCGTGTTGCCGCCGGTGTTCAGCTGATAGGTCCGGTCGAGCACGACGCCGCGATCGTCGAACAGCCTGGCCAGCATGCGATGCACGATGGTGGCCCCGAGCTGCGACTTGACGTCGTCGCCCACGATCGGGATACCGCGGCGCTCGAACTCGCCGGCCCATTCCGCATCCGAGGCGATGAAGACCGGGATGCAGTTCACGAGCGACACCCCCGCCTCGAGGCAGGCGCGCGCGTAGTGCTCGGTCGCCGCCTGGCTGCCGACCGGGAGGTAGTTGACCACCATCTCGGCGCCGCTGCGCTCGAGCACCTCGACCACGTCCGCCGGCCGGCGCTCGGCCACCACGAACGCCTCCTCGGGCGGGTACTCGCTCATGTGCTCGGCCACCCCGTCGAGGACCGGCCCCATCTCGACGATCACGCTCGAGCGCGGCAGCTTGGGGTAAAGCGGGCGGGTGTTGTTGGGCGGCGCGAGCGCGGCCACGTCGAGGGGCTGACCCACCTTGCGCTGGTCGACGTCGAAGGCGCACACGACTTCGATGTCGCCCGGGCGGTAGCCGCACACGTCGAAGTGCATGAGGCCCACGTGCGCGTCCGCGGTCTTCTCGTCGGCGGCGCGATAGAACTCGATGCCCTGGAGGAGGCTGCTCGCACAGTTGCCCACCCCGACGATGCCGATCCGGATCTTCCCCATACGCTTCGCTCGCGTGCGCCGCCGCCGGCCCGTGCACGGGCGCGCCCCATATACTCAACGGGGGGAGGCCTGTAAATCGCCCGATCGACGCGCGTGCTCTATTTCTTTCGGAAGCGGGACGGGAAGTCGGGCGGGAAGTCGCGCTCGGGATGGATCGCGCGCGCCTGGGCGAGGAGCTGCGACTCCGTCTCGGGTCGTCGGGGTTCGGCACGCAGCAGTCGGCCGGTCGCACCACCGCGCACTGCTCGGTTCTGCCAGGACACCCCGCCCTCGCAGGTCGCGTCGGTTGGCGCGGACCATGACCGCGGCCCGGCGGCGAGACAACCGGCGCGAGGGCGGCTCGGCCTCTCAGGCGGGCGCGGCCGCAGCTGCGCCGGACGGTGCCACCGTCTCGGCCACCCGCGCCGCGAGCGCGGCGAAGAGCCGGCTCACCGGGTGCTCCGGCTGGGCGGCGACCAGCGGGCGCCCGGCATCGCCGCCCTCGCGCAGGGCGGCGACGAGCGGGATACGCGCCAGCACGGGCACGCCGAAGCGGGCCGCCAGCGCCTCGGCCCCGCCCCGGCCGAAGATCGGATCCTCCGTCCCGCAGCGCGGGCAGAGGTAGCCGCTCATGTTCTCCACCACGCCCAGCACGGGTGTGTTCACCTGCAGGAACATCCCCATGCTCCGCCCCGTGTCGAGGAGCGCCACGTCCTGCGGCGTGGTCACGATGACCGCGCCCGTGACCGGCACCTGCTGGACCAGCGTGAGCGGCGCGTCGCCCGTCCCCGGCGGGAGGTCCACGACGAGGAAATCCAGCTCGCCCCACTCCACGTCGCGCAGGAACTGCCGCACGACGCCCATGACGATCGGCCCGCGCCAGATGACCGGCGACTGCTCGTCGAGGAAGAAGCCCATGGACATGAGCTTGATCCCGTACCGCTCGAGGGGATGGATGCGCTTGTCCGGTGTGACGCGCGGGCGTGCGTCGGTGCCCAGCATGATGGGCAGGCTCGGACCGTAGACGTCGGCATCGACGAGCCCGACGCGCCGGCGTCCCTCGCCCGCCAGCCCGAGCGCCAGGTTGACGGCCACGGTCGACTTGCCGACCCCGCCCTTCGCGCTCGCCACCGCGACGATGTGCGCCACGCCGGGCAGCGCCGCGCGCTCGGTGAAGGGATCGCGCCCCCTCCCCTCCTCGGCACGCGCGAAGTGCACGTCGACGTGCACGACGCCGGGAAGACGGCGGAGCGCGGCGTCGATCGCGTGCGCCAGCTGCTGCAGCGCCTCGGGCTTGTCGGTCCCCGGGCGCACGTGCAGGCGCACGGTGTCCCCCGCGATCGCGATGTCCTCGCCCACCATGCCGAGGGTCACGATGTCGCGCCGAAAGTTCGGGAAGAGGACGGTGCGAAGCGCCTCGCGCACCCGCTCGGGCGTGAGCTCCGCCATGCCCGCCGGACACTAGCCGCGGCCCCGCGCGAGTGCAATGTTGCCTGCGATCGCCGGGCACTCCGCGCCCGTCCTTGACTTTGGGGGCCCGTTCTCGTTGATTCGCCTCGCCTCCGCCGTGAAGACCCTCGCCGACAGCGCCGCGGCCGCCGCCACCCCGCCCCTCCCGCCGGCCATCGAGGAGGACCTCGTCCGGATCGAGGCGCGGCTCGACGCCGAGCTCCGCTCACGCGAGGACCGTCTGCACGCGATCGCCACGCACCTCGTCGCGGCGGGCGGCAAGCGCGTCCGCCCGCTCGTCGTCCTGCTCGTCTACCACGCCTCGGCGGGCGAGCGGCCGCTTCTGCGGCGCGCCGATGCGACCCTGGCGGCGGTCGCGCTCGAGCTGATCCACTCCGCCACCCTCCTGCACGACGACATCATCGACCGGGGCGAGACGCGCCGCGGCCGGCCCTCGGCCCCCAGCACCTTCGGCGTCGCCGACACACTGGTCACGGGCGACTTCCTCTTCAGCCGAGCCTTCGCGCTCTGCGCGGGCTTCGAGCCCGAGGTCATCCGCTGGGCGGCCGAGGCGTGCATCAGCCTGACCGAGGGCGAGATCATGCAGGGGCGCTTCCGGCATAATCCGGCGGTTACCGTTTCCGACTACCTCGAGATCGTCGAGCGCAAGACGGCCTCGCTGTTCGCGGCGGGCGCGCGCACGGCGGCGCACCTGGCCGGCGCGCCGCCGGCGCTCGTCGACACGATGGGCTCGTGCGGCCGCCACCTGGGCCTCGCCTTCCAGATGAGCGACGACCTGCTCGACGTCGAGGGCCAGCCCGCGCTCACCGGCAAGCCGCGCGGCGTCGACCTGCGCGACGGCAATCCGTCCCTGCCGATCGTGCTCGCCCTCGCGCGCGACGGCGAGCTCGCCCGTCTCTTCGCCAGCGAGCGCCTCGTGGCCGCGGACATCGAGGCCGGGCTCGCGCGCATCCGCCTTACGGGCGTCCTCACCGCCGTCGCGGAGCGGGCGCGCGCCCACACCGACGCCGCGCTGGCCACGCTCGCGGAGCTCCCCGACTCGCCGTACCGGAGCGCGCTCTTCGCCCTGACGCACGGGCTCGCCGAGCGGCCGAGCTGACCCAGAGCGGGGCGTGCGAATTGACTTGGCCCGGCGCCGGGCCGAAGATGCGCCCGTGCCGCGCGACGCCTTCGGCCGCGAGATCGACTACCTGCGTATCTCCCTCATCGACCACTGCAACCTCCGCTGCGTCTACTGCATGCCGCTCGACGGCCCGGCGCTCGCCCCGCCCGCCGACGTCCTGACCGCGGCCGAGATCGAGACCGTGGCCCGCGCCGCGCTCGCCGTGGGCTTCCGGAAGCTCCGCCTGACCGGCGGCGAGCCGACGCTGCGCGCCGACCTGCTCGAGATCGTCGCGCGCCTGGCGCGCCTGCCGGGCCTCGGCGACCTGACCATGACCACCAACGGCGTGCGCCTGCCCGCGCTCGCGGCGCCGCTCGCTGCGGCCGGGCTGCGGCGCGTGAACATCCACCTCGACAGCCTCGATCCGCGCCGCCTCGCCCGCATCATGCGCCGGGGCACGCTCGCCGAGATCTGGGCCGGGATCGAGGCGGCCGAGGCCGCGGGGCTCTGCCCCATCAAGCTGAACGTGGTGGTTGCGCGCGGCTTCAACGAGGAGGACGTCGTGCCCCTTGCGGCGCTCACGCTCGAGCGGCCGTGGCACGTGCGCTTCATCGAGACGATGCCACTCGGCACCGGTGCCGTGGCGGCGCTGGCGCGCGGGCGGCTCGTCCCGAACACGGAGACGCGCGCGCGCATCGCGGACGTCCTGGGCGCGCTGGCACCCGTGCCGTCGGTCGAGCGCGCCGACGAGGCACGCAACTACCGCCTGCCGCGCGCGCGCGGCGTGGTCGGCTTCATCAGCCCGGTGAGCGAGCCGTACTGCGCCGACTGCAACCGCATGCGACTCACGGCCGACGGCCGCTTCCACCTCTGCCTCTTGAACGACGACGAGCTCGACGTCCGCGGCACGCTGCGCGCCGGCGGGGGGCCCGAGGCGGTCACCGACATCCTCATGCGCGCCGTCCGTTTCAAGCCGACCGGCCACCGCCTCGACCTCGGACGCTCCACGGAGCGGCGCGAGATGTACCAGCTCGGCGGGTGATGAGGCCGGGTGACATCCACGGGCTGGACGCCGCCACACGCGCGCTGGGGGGAGGGATGCTGGGGCCGCGCGAGCTCGCGGCCGCCCTCGGCTTCGATCCGCTCGCGGTCCTGACGCCGGCCGAGCAGAAGACGGTGGCGCGCCTGCCCTTCGGCCCCTCCGACCTGGAACGGGCGCGCGCCGCGGGCGAGATGCTCGTGCTGCGCCTGCCGCGCGATCCCGAGGGGCCGCTCACCATGCTTCGCCTGGCCGCGCGCCTGCAGGCCGGCCTCGACCCGGCCGTCCACAAGGGCGTCGGCTACCTCCTCCGGCCGGAGTGGACGATCGACGATCAGCCCTTCGCGGCCGAGGAGACCTGTGCGGCGGGCTGGTGGCTGGTGCGCCGCGAGCCGCTCGGCGAGACCCTGAACCGCACCTACGGCGATCAGGACCGCCTCCTCGGCGCCGCGCCGCCCGACCGTCCCCGCCGGCGGAGCGCGCCCGAGATCGCCCTCGACACGCTCCTCTGGCAGCGCGTCCACGGCGAGCGCCTGCTTGCCGCCACGTGGGACTGGTCGCGCAGCCTGAGCACCGACCAGGGCTACGCGGCGCTCGGCGAGTTCGGGCCGGACGGGCTCCGCGTCATCGCCTATTCGCGCGCCGTCCGCTTCGGCACGCTCGGCGTCTGCGCGCAGCGCTAGTGTGGTTTCCGCACGGTGGCTTTGCTGCGAGCGTCGATCCGGGGCCTGCGGCGGGCGTGCTCGCTCCTCCCTCTTTCCTGCGGCCGCGGCGCGGGACGCGCCGCGTGTGTTTGGCTACGCCTCGTCGGTCGTCGCTGCGCTCGCCCGCCTCGGCTCCCGGCTCGACGCTCTCGCGACAAGCCACCGCGCGGACACCACACTAACCACTCCCGGCCTCCGCGCGGCGTGAGCCGTAGCGGCGCGAGTACACCTCGGTGAACTCGGCGCCGACGAGCAGGATCTGCGCCGAGTAGTAGACCCACAAGAGGAGGACGACGAGCGACGCGGCGGCGCCGTAGACCGAGGCGCGGCCGGTGCGACCGAGATAGAGGGCGATCAGCCCCTTCCCCGCCGTGAAGAGGAGCGCGGTCACCGCCGCGCCGAGCCACACGTCCCGCCAGTGCATGCGCGCGTCGGGCAGCACCTTGAAGATGAGGGCGAAGAGGGCGGTGATCATCAGGAGCGAGACCAGGAAGTTGAGCGGTGGGAGCAGCGCGCCGAGCACGGGCAGATGCTCGGCCAGGAGCTGCTTCACGGCGGCGAGCACGGCCGACACGACGAGCGAAAGGAAGAGGAGGAAGCCGATGCCGAGGATCAGGCTGAAGGAAGTGACCCGCCGGCGAACGAGGCTACGCACCCCGCGGCGGGGGCCGCCGGTCACGCCCCAGATCTGGTTGAGCGAGGTCTGGAGCTGGCCGAAGACCCCCGACGCGCCGAACAGCATGGTGGCGAGGCTCGCGACCGTGGCGATCACCCCCGAGGTGGGCGCGCTGGCCCGTGCGATCATGCCCTCGATCACCTTCGCCGCCTCCGGCCCGACGGCGCCCCCGACGCGCGCCACGATCTCGCCCTGCGCGGCGGCGCGACCGAAGACCAGGCCCACGATCGCGACGACCAGGACGAGGAGCGGCGCGAGCGAGAAGAGCGTGTAGAAGGCGAGCGCGGCGCCCAGGCTGAGCGCGTTGTCCTTGCGCCACTCCGCCGCCACCTCGCGCAGGAAGGACAGGCCGGGCTTCAGGTTCATGCGAGGACCTCCGCCACACCGCCCTGGCATCCCTAGCGCATCGCCGGCATCAAGTGAACCCGGAAGGGCGTGGCCCTCTCGGTTGCCGGTGCCGGGGCGAGCCTGGTAGGAGACGCCCGGGTGTACTTCGTCACCAGCAAGCGCGCGGGCTACGCGCTCTTCGCGATGACCCCGAGCGAGCGCGCCGCGATCGGCGTGACCGACGACCAGAAGCGGGTGCGCGTGCTCGAGCGCGTCGGCGGGGACTGGCGCGTCTTCGAGGACTGGGCGGTGGAGGAGCACTCGCACACCGAGCTCATGGCGCGCCTGGCGGTCCTCGAGGAGCCCGCGACGGTCGCCGAGCTGGTGCGGCTCGCAAGCGGCGGCTGACATGTCCGCGGCCCTCGACCACCTCAGCGTGCTCGAGGTCGGGAGCGGCGTGGCCGCGGCCTACGCCGCGAAGCTGCTCGCGGACCTGGGCGCGCAAGTGGTCAAGGTCGAGCCGCCCGCAGGGGGGGACGCGACGCGCGCACGCGGCCCCTTTCCGGGCAACGTCCCGCACCCCGAGAAGAGCGGCCTATTCCTCTATCTCAACGCCAACAAGCGGGGCATCACCCTCGACCTCACCCGGCCGCGCGGGCGCGAGGTCCTCGAGCGCCTGATGGCGCGGGCGGACCTCCTGGTGCACGACGTCCACCCGAGCGAGATGGCGGGCCGCGGCCTCGACTACGAGCGCCTGGCGGCCGCCCGCCCGGGGCTGGTGATGACCTCGATCGCGCCCTTCGGCCTCTCCGGCCCACATGCCGGCTACCGCGGCCCCGACGTCGTCACCTGGAGCGCGGGCGGCGTCGCGGCCTTGAACGGCGAGCCCAGCCGTCCCGACCTCCCGCCGCTCAAGGCGTTCGGCGACCAGTCCGGCTTCCAGGCGGGGCTCAACGCGGCCGTCGGCTCGCTCGGCGCCCTCTTCGCCCGCCTCGCCACCGGACGCGGCGAGCACGTCGAGGTGTCGACGCAGGAGTGCGTGGCGGCGATCCTCGAGCTCACCTTCGAGTTCTGGCCCTACTGTCGGCTGACGGCGTCACGCCTCGGCGCGAAGCCGATCCAGCCGCTCTGCTTCATGGAGTGCCGCGACGGGTGGATCTTCCTGTGCTGCGTCGAGGAGCACCAGTGGAAGAGCCTGGTCGACATCATGAGCAACCCGGAGTGGGCGTCGATGGAGCTCTTCGCCGACCGCCTCTCGCGCGGCGCCAACTTCGACGCGCTCCAGGTCTTCCTCCAGGAGTGGTGCCGCGAGCAGTCGGTGCACGAGCTCTACGAGGCGGCGCAGCTCCGACGGGTCCCGCTCGCGCCGGTGTCGACCATGGGGGACCTGCTCGCCTCGCCGCACCTCCAGGCACGCGGCTTCTTCGCCACGATCGCGCACCCCGTGGCCGGCGCGGTCACCGTGCCGGGCGCGCCCTGCAAGCTCTCCGCCACGCCGTGGACCCTGCGCGCGCCCGCGCCCTGCCTCGGCCAGCACACCGCCCAGGTGCTGGCCGAGATCGGCCTCGACGCGGCCGCGCTCGCCCGCGAGGGGGTGGTATAGATGGCGGACCGCGCGCCGCTCGCGGGTATCCGCGTCGCCGACTTCACCTGGGTGTGGGCGGGCCCCTTCTGCACGCTCCAGCTCGCGCACCTCGGCGCCGAGGTCATCCGCGTCGAGACCGCGACCCGCCCGTGCGTGACGCGCCTCCTGCCGCCCTTCGCCGACTTCGAGCCCAGCCCGGACCGCAGCGGCTACTTCAACCAGTACAACCAGGGGAAGAAGAGCATCGTGCTCGACCTGAAGCGGCCCGAGGCGATCGAGGCCGCCAAGCGCCTGTGCGCCGCGAGCGACGTCGTGGTCGAGAACTACGCCGCAGGGGTGATGGAGCGCATGGGCCTCGGCTGGGACGTGCTCCGCGCACTCCGCGCCGATCTCGTCATGATCGCGCTCTCCGGCTACGGCGCGACCGGCCCCGACGCCGACAAGGTGTCGTACGGGCCCGCGCAGGTGCCCCTCTCGGGGATGTCCTCGGTGACCGGCTACCACGGCTTCCCGCCCATGCACGTCGGCATCTCGTACGGCGATCCGACCGGCGGGCTGCACGGCGCGGTGGCGGTGCTGGCGGCGCTCGTCCACCGAGCGCGCACCGGCCAGGGCCAGTACATCGACCTCTCGCAGTGGGAGACCTCGATGGCCGTGCTCGCCGAGGCGATCACCGCCTGGACGATGAACGGCGCCGCGCCCGAGCGCGACGGCAACCGGGACCCGCACATGGCGCCGCACGGGGTCTTCCGCGCCGCCGGCGAGGACCGCTGGGTCGCACTCGCCGTCGAGGACGACGCGGCCTGGGCCCGCTTCGCGGCGGCGGTCGGTTGTCCCGAGCTGGCGAGCGACCCGCGCTACGCCACCGCCGCCGCACGCAAGCGCCACGAGGACGCGCTGGAGGAGATCGTGACCGCCTGGACCCGCGCGCGCTCTCCCGAGGAGGCGACCGCGACCCTCCAGGGCGCCGGCGTCGCGGCCTTCACCGCCGCCACCAACCGCGACCTCGCGGAGGATCCGCACCTCGCCGCGCGCGGCTTCTTCGTCGAGCTGCCCCACCCGGTCGTCGGCACCCGCAAGCACGTCGGCGTCCCATGGCGGATGTCGGAGAGCGACTGCCGGGTGCGCCGGGTGGCGCCCTGCCTCGGTGCCGACACCGACCAGGTCCTGCGCGACGTGTGCGGCTACAGCGAGGCGGAGATCGCCCGCCTGCGCGCCGCACAGGCGCTCGTGTAGCGCCGGCCGCGTTCCCCGTCGGCCTTCATGCGAAACAGATCGTGAGGCCCCTACTCGACAGCGCCGAGCGAGGCTGCTAGCTGCCGGGGGTCCAACGGAGGGTTCACCAGTGACACGACGCCGCCTCATGGGCGCAGCGCTGGCCGCGCTGCTGCTGAGTCCGGTCCGCGTCCGCGGCGACGAGACCTGCATGTCGCCGTACATGCCGAAGATCACCGGGCAGGAGGACTACGTCTACGTCCTGACCCTCGGCATCGACGGCGTGGGCGACGGGTCCGACAAGCTGGTCACGATCGGCGGCAACCCGGCCGACCCGGCCCGCTACGGGAAGGTGATCTCCACGGTGTCGGTCGGCGGCCGGCACGAGGCGCATCACGGCGGCTTCGGCGAGGACCGCCGCCACCTCTGGGCCGGCGGCCTCGACGACAGCATGATCTGGGTCTTCGACGTGGCCGGCGATCCCGCGCACCCGAAGCTCGTCCGCACGATCGACTCCTTCGCGAAGGAGAGTGGCGGCGTGATCGGCCCGCACACCTTCTTCGCGCTGCCCGGCCGGATGCTGATCACCGGCCTCTCCAACGACAAGGAGCGCGGCGGGAGGACGGGGCTCGTCGAGTACAACAACGACGGCAAGTTCATCCAGACGCTCTGGCTGCCCGAGCACGCAGAGTACGGCTACGACGCCCGCGTGCAGCCCCGGCTCAACCGCATGCTCACCTCGTCCTTCACCGGCTGGAACAACTACATGACCGAATTCGGCAAGGTCGTGGCCGACCCGGAGGCGATGAAGCACTTCGGCAGCACCATGGTCGTCTGGGACTTCCACGCCCGGAAGCCCATCCAGACGCTCGCCGTCCCCGGCGCGCCGCTCGAGATCCGCTGGGCTCTCCAGCCGCGCCACAACTACGCCTTCACCACGACCGCGCTCACCTCCAAGATCTGGCTCGTCGAGCAGCAGGACGACGGCGCGTTCAAGGCGACCGCGGTCGCGGACATCGCCGACCCCAAGCAGACGCCGCTCCCGGTCGACGTGAGCCTCTCCGCCGACGACCGCTTCCTCTTCGTCGATACCTTCATGGACGGGTCGTGCCGCGTCTACGACGTGAGCGACCCGCACCACCCGCGCCTCGTGCACACGCAGCGGATCGGCTCCCAGGTGAACATGGTGTCCGAGACCTGGGACGGGAAGCGCGTCTACTTCACGTCCTCGCTGCTCAGCAACTGGGACAAGAAGGGCAAGGACGGCGAGCAGTTCCTCAAGGCGTACGGCTGGGACGGCAAGCGCCTGACGCCGCTCTTCGCCGTGGACTTCCTGAAGGAGGGGCTCGGCCGCCCCCACATCATGCTCTTCGGGCAGGAGCGCTTCTACAAGAACCAGATCTACGCCGGCGACGCGGCGCGCGGAGCCGGTCTCCGCTGAGATCGCCGTGCGGCGGCATCGTCTCATCGCGGCCGCCCTGCTCGCGCTCGTCGGAGCGGCGGCGGCCGGCGATCCGCGTCTCGGCGCGGTCGATCCCGCGGCGGCCCGCTACACCTACGCGGTCGGCGCCTTCGCCCCCGAGTACACGCCGCCCGCGCCCGGTTCCTACTCGCTGCCCCCCATCAACACGGTGACGGACCACCCGCTCCTCGACGCGGACGGGCGGTCCACGACCCTCTTCGCCGTGACGCACGGCCGGCTCGCGGTCGTCGCCTTCGTCTACACGACCTGCATCGAGGCGACGGGCTGTCCGCTGAGCCTCGCCGTCCTCGATCGGGTCGACCGCGCCGTCGCCGCCGACGCGGAGCTCGCGCGACGTGCCACGCTCGTCACGATCAGCTTCGATCCCGAGCGCGACACGCCCGGGCGCATGGCGGTCGTACGCTCGTTCCACGCGCCGCGGAGCGACTGGCGCTTCACGACGACCCGGAGCGAAGAGGACCTGCGGCCGCTGCTCGCCGACTTCGATCAGCCGGTGGCGAAGCTCCGCTTCGACGACGGCACGTGGACCGGCCTCTTCCGCCACGTGCTCAAGGTCTTCCTGCTCGACGGGCGTGGCCGGGTCCGGAACGTGTACAGCGTCGGGCTCCTCGACTCGGCGCTGGTGCTGAACGACCTCCGCACACTGCTCCTCGAGTCGGACACTCGCTAAGCCGCGCCCCAATCTCGGACTTCTCCCTCGGATTCGGCTCGACGAGCGATCGTTGCGCGCGCTCCGCGCCCGCGGGCGCGATGCGTTTCCGTCGGACGCGGCTGCGTCGGCCGCTACGACGAGCGCCGTCGCCCGAGCGGCAGGAGCTGCCGGACCCCTGCGCGCGCCGTCGGGCTCAGGCACACGACGGCGACGGCCAGAACGAGGTAGAGACCGGCGTGCGTCCAGCGCGCCGCCGCCGTGGTCAGGAAGAGCTGCGGCACGAAGAGCGCGAACAGCACCGCCGCCTCCAGGCGCGAGAAGGTGAAGTTCGCGATCACCACCAGCGCGAACACCGACTGCGCCGAGGTGAGGAACATCTCCTCGCGCTGCCGCCCGTCCAGGTGCATGGGGACGATGCCGCCGTGCGAGAGCGCAAAGGCCGCCGGGAGCGCGCCCACGAGCAACGTCCACTGGTTCACGGTCGAGGAGATGAGCGTCCCGATGCTGGCCGCGGCCGAGCCGCGCAGCGCGAACAGCACCGCCACCACGAACTCCGGCGACTCGGAGACGAGCGGTGCCAGCCACTGAACGAGCAGGAACTCCTCGATGCCGAACTGGCGCCCGGTCGCGATCAGGCTCTCCGCGAACGGCTCCGCGGCGGTCACGATGGCGGCGCCGGCGATCAGCGCGAGGGCCAGGACCACACCCCGGCGCCGGGCGGGCGCGAGGCGCGCGAGCAGCTCCGCCGGCCCCTCCAGCTCCGGTTCCTCGTGGTGCGTCCTGCCGGCGGCGCGCACGTAGCCCGCGAACATGAGGAAGAGGACGGCCGTGTCGAAGAGCGAGAGCGTGCCCTTGGCCGGGATCACGAAGGAGTAGAGCGTCGCCAGCGCGAGCCAGTTGACCTCCACCGCCTGCGCGCGAGGCAGGCGCACCTCGCGATGGCGGTACCGCAGCCAGAGGGCGAGGACGCTGGTCGCCCAGCCGACGCCGATCAGGAGACGGTTGCCGCCCGTCATGTTGGCGGTCGCGTACGCCGTGTAGGTCGGGTCCTGCCCGGCGCGCCACGCGAAGTAGACGTCGACGGCGTACTCCGGGAGGACCGCGATGAGCGCCAGGAACGCGAGCGCGAGCGCGCGGGTGATGTCGAGCTGCGCCACCTCCGAGGCCCAGGAGAGCAGGAAGGCGGCGCCGAAGATGCCGCCCCCCGACCAGAGCACGACCTCGAGCGGCGTGGTGGCGAGATGGCCCAGGTGGACCACGAACCAGGCGATCGGCGGCGCGAGCGCCGCGCCGATCCAGATCAGGCCCCGGATCCCGCGCCGCCCGCCGTCGGGACGAAACGCGATGGCAGATCGGCGCGGGGTCAGAAATCCGTCCACCCGCGGTGCAGGCGCTTCACCAGCACGGCGCCCGACGGCGATCTGCGCGCCGGATCGACGGCGAAGTCGAGGCGCTCGAGCGCAGCGAGGTAAGCGGTGTCCTCAGGATGCAACGTGGCCTCGAGGCGCTCGACGCCGAGAGCGGCGGCGAGATGAACGGCGTCGAGCACGAGCCAGGTGCCGAGGCGCCGCCCGCGGTACTCGGGATCGATGACGACGCTCAGGCGGGCCACCTCGGGCGCGCCCCGCTCGAGGGCCGCCGCCGCCACCACCCGCTCGCCGTCACAGGCGAGGATCACGGGCTCGGCGTCGGGCGCGAAGCGCTCCACGGGCGCCGCATGGGCGAGGACCCTGCCGAGCGCGCCCTGCTCGGCGGCACCCAGCGGGCGCAGCACGAGATGCGCCCCGTCCTTCAGGACGACGGTCTTCGGGTAGTCGGCGAGCGCGTCGTCGCTCACACCAGGTCCCGCACCAGCGCCAGCAGGTCGGCCGCCAGGGCGCGCCTCTTCTCCCACGTGTCGCGGAGCGGCACCCGCACCACCCGGCCGCCCGCCTCCCCCGCCATCATGCCGCCGCCGTCGAGCACGATGTCGACCGCGGCGGTGCCGAGCCGGCTGGCCAGGATGCGGTCGCGCGCGGTGGGCGTGCCGCCCCGCTGGATGTGGCCGAAGACGCAGACGCGCGGCTCGAGGCCCGTCAGGGCGCGCACGCGATCGGCGACCGTGAACACGTGGCCCTCCTTCCCGCTCTCCGCCACCACGATGATGCTGCTCCGCTTGCCGCGCTCCCAGCTCCGCTTGAGCTCGGCGCCGAGCGTGTCGAGGTCGGTCGGCTGCTCGGGGATGAGCACGTCCTCCGCCCCGCCGGCCACGCCCACCCCGAGCGCGATCTCGCCGCACGTGCGCCCCATCACCTCGACCAGGAAGAGCCGCTCGTGCGACGCGGCCGTGTCGCGGATGCGGTCGATCGCCTCCAGGGCCGTGTTCACGGCGGTGTCGAAGCCGATCGTGAAGTCGGTGCCGTAGACGTCGTTGTCGATCGTTCCCGGCACGCCGGCGATCGCGACGCCGTGCTCGGCGGCGAGGAGGGTCGCGCCGTGGAGCGTCCCTTCGCCGCCGACGACGACCAGCGCCTCGATGCCGGCGCCGCGCAGCACGGCCGCGGCGCGTGCCCGGCCCCCGGGCTGGTAGAACTCCGGCGAGCGCGAGGTGCCGAGGATCGTGCCACCGCGCTGGATGATGTTGGCGACCCCGGCGCGGGTGAGGGGGAGGAGCTCGCCCACGAGCAGCCCGGCATAGCCGCGCCGGATGCCCACCACCTCCAGCGAGCGGCCGAGGGCGTGGCGCACCACGGCGCGGATCGCCGCGTTCATGCCCGGCGCGTCGCCGCCGCTGGTCATGAGCCCGATCCGGCGCACCATGCGCGCTCTATAGCAGAGCCGCGCGGCTGGAAAAGGAAGGCGCGCTCGGGTATCGGGCCGTCATGCAAGCGGTGCTCGCGTTGATGGTCGGGTTCGTGGGCGGCGGGCTGGGCGGGCTGATCGGGCTCGGCGGTGGCTTCATCATGGTCCCGCTGCTCGTCTATCTCTTCCACATGTCGCAGCACGACGCCCAGGGGACCTCGCTCGCCGTGCTCCTCCCGCCGGTCGGCTTCCTCTCGGTGCTGCAGTACTGGCGCGCCGGACACGTCGACGTCCCGGTGGCCCTGTGGGCCGCCGGGGGCTTCCTCGTCGGCGGCTACGCGGGCGGCGGTCTCGCGCAGTTGCTGGCCGAGACGGCGCTCCGGCGGGTGTTCGCCCTCTTTCTGATGGTCGCGGCCCTCGACCTGTTGCGGCGCTGACCCGGGCGCACATGAGCTTCGTCGCCCGCCTCCGCCCCGCGCTGATCCGCGTCGCCCCGCCGTGGCGGACGTTCGAGGAGACGATCGCGGGCCTGGTGGCGGTGCTCGCGGGCGAGCGTCTACTGCCCGCCGCTGCCGCACCCACCGCCATCCAGGCCGTGACGGCGCGCGAGGCCGCGTCCTCGACCGCCCTCCTCGACATCCATGCGGGTGTCCCGCATGCTCGCCTTCCCGGCGTCACCGAGCCGGTCGCCGCCCTGGCGACCTCCCCCCACGGCCTCTACGAGGCCGTGCCGACGGTCCCGATCCAGGTGGTCGCGCTGGTGTTGTCGCCGCCGGCGGCGACCGCGCAGCACCTGACGATCCTGGCCGGCATCGCGACGCTGCTCCGCTCCCCGGAGCTGCGCGCCGGGCTGCTCGCCGCGCGCGACGCCGACGAGGCGCTGCGCATCCTCCGCGCGCACGCCGGGGGCCCGCGCCTCTCGCATTCCTAGATTTCCCAGGCGACGTACTCGTCGAGCGCCCGCCCGCCGAGCTCGATGGCGTAGGGTCCAGCGAGGCGGTACGCCGCAGCCCCGTCCGGTGACAGCCCGAGCCGCACGCGGTCGGCGTCGATCCGGGCGCGGATCTCCTGCTCGCTCGGTGGTCCGGCGCCGCGCGCCACGCGCAGCACGACGAGTGCCCTGGGAGACGGCTGGCTCACCGGAGCCCAGAACATTCCTCACCGGGGGCGCAGGTGCAAGCGCGCCGCGGCTCTCCGCTTTTGACCCACCCCATCGCCGCGGGTACGATCCACGATATGATCGCGGAGGGACTCAGCGCCGGGCTCGAGCTCGTGGGCGGCTGGCTCGACTTGGGCGGCAACGCGGTGCGCAGGGTCGGGGCTCGGGTGCTCGATCCGCTCGCCCGCCTGGCCGGCTGGGGTCGCGCGAAGCGCGCGGCGGTGGGGGAGCGGCCCCCCGCGGACAAGCCGAGCCCCGGCGAGACGCCCCCGCAGTCCCAGGTCGAGGAGGCGAAGTACTACCTTGGCCCGGCACACGAGCCGGCGGCGGGCTGGGCCGACCGCGAGAGCGGCGAGCTGCCGCGTGCGTATGGCCGCGACCGCATCGTGCTCCTGCCGCGCGACCCATGGTGGGTGTTCACCTACTGGGAGATCACCCCTGCCACGCGCGTCCAGGCGCTGCGCGCCCTCGGCACCGAGGCGGAGGGCGCGCGCGAGCTGCTGCGCGTCTACGACGTCACCTTCATCACCTTCACCGGCGACAACGCGTGGCGGTCCTTCGACGTCGAGCTGCCGCCGGGCGCCGACCATTGGTACCTGAACGTCGGGCGGCCCGCGGCGTCGTACTGCGTGGAGATCGGTCTCGCCAGCGCCCTTGGGCGCTTTCTCCCGCTTGCCCGCTCGAACGCGGTGACCACGCCGCGCGCCACCCCCTCTCCCGACACCACGGTGCGCTGGGTCGACCTCGCCGCGGGAAGCGTGCAGGAGACCGCCCGCGCCGGGGACGCGACCCCGCTGCCGAGCGCGCTCACCGAGAGCGCCGGCGCCGAGCCCGTCGACGGCCCGCCGCGCTCTAGCGACGCGCACACGCCGCGCAGGGCCAACTGATCCCGGCCGCGGCCTCGATGCCCCAGGCCAGCCTCGCTTTCGTCCTGCACGCCCACCTGCCCTTCGTGCGCCACCCGGCGCACGAGGACTTCCTCGAGGAGCGCTGGCTCGCCGAGGCGATCACCGAGACCTACATCCCGCTGCTCGAGATGCTGGGGGCGCTCGCGCGCGACCGCGTCCCCGTGCGGCTGACGCTCTCGCTCAGCCCGCCCCTCCTCGCCATGCTCGCCGACCACCTGCTGCGCAGGCGGTATCTCCGGCACCTCGACCGGCTGGTCGAGCTGGCCGAGAAGGAGGAGCGCCGCACGCGCGCCGACGAGCGCTTCCACAGCGTGGCGGAGATGTACCTCGCACGCTTCTGGCGCGCGCGCACGATCTTCCTCGATGAGTGGGGCCAGGACCTGATCGCCGCCTTCCGCTCCTGCCAGGAGCGCGGCCTCGTCGAGATCATCACCTGCGCCGCCACGCACGGCTTCCTCCCCTTGCTCGCCGTGACCCCCGGAGCGGTCCGGGCGCAGATCGAGGTCGCTGTCGCCGAGTACCGCCGCTTCCTCGGGCGGACCCCCGAGGGCTTCTGGCTCCCCGAGTGCGCGTACGAGCCCGGGCTCGACGCCGAGCTCGCTCGCCTCGGCGTGCGCTACTTCTTCGTCGACACGCACGGGATCGCGCACGCCACGCCCCGGCCCGTGTACGGCGTCTACGCTCCCGTCGCCTGCGACTCGGGCGTGGCGGCCTTCGGGCGCGACCCCGACAGCTCGAAGCAGGTGTGGAGCGCGGAGGAGGGCTACCCGGGCGATTCCTGGTACCGCGACTTCTACCGCGACATCGGCTTCGACCTCGACTACGACTACGTGCGCCCCTATCTCCCGCCCACCGGGCAGCGCATCCTGACCGGCCTCAAGTACCACCGCATCACCGGCAAGAGCGACATGAAGGAGGCCTACGAGGTCGCGCGCGCGCGCGAGCGGCTCGAGGCGCACGCGGCGGACTTCGTCGAGGCCCGCGTGCGCCAGGCGGCGTGGCTGGCGCGGGCGATGGACCGGCCGCCGATCATCGTCTGCCCCTACGACGCCGAGCTCTTCGGCCACTGGTGGTTCGAGGGGCCGTGGTGGCTCGAGGCGGTCCTGCGCCGCCTCGCCACCACGCCGGAGCTGCGCGCCGCGAGCCCGGGCGACGACCTCGCCCGCCATCCCACCCTGCAGCGCGCCACGCCGGCCGCCTCCACCTGGGGCTGGAAGGGCTACAACGAGGTCTGGCTCGCGGGCGAGAACGACTGGCTCTACCGCCACCTCCACGCCACCGCGGACCGCCTGCACGCGCTCTGCCGGAGCTACCCGAGCGCCGACGAGCGCACGCGCCGCGCGCTCACCCAGGCGCTGCGCGAGCTCTTCCTCGCCCAGGCGAGCGACTGGGCCTTCATGATGTCGCGGGCGACGACCGTCGAGTACGCCGTGCGACGGAGCAAGGATCACCTGCTGCGCTGCCAGGAGCTGTGCGCGCAGATCGAGCGCGGGGCGGTCGACGACCTGCGCCTCGCCCAGCTCGAGGACACCGACAACCTCTTCCCCACCCTCGACTACCGCGTCTTCGTGTGAACGCCCTTGTCTAGCCGCGGGCGTTGCCCTACAGTCGCCCCGATCCGGCATGTCGACGTGGCTCGTGGCGCTGGTGCTCCTGCCCCTCGCGCTGGTGCTCGTGGCCGGGCTCGTGGCGCTCCTCGCGCGACCGCTGGCTGCGCCCGCGCTGGCCGCCCTCGAGCGCGCCCGCTTCCAGCGCCGCCTCGCGCACACCGCGCGCGGCGATGCGCACCTGCAGGAGCGGCAGATCGAGGCGGCGCTGCGGGAGTTCGAGGCGGCCTTCTGCCTGCTCATCGTGCGCATCGACGGGCGTCTCGTCGAGCAGATCGCGCGCCACCACACCGGGCTGCTCTCGCGCCTGCTCTCGGTCGCCGATGACCTGCCCCAGCAGCGCGTGCGCCTGCTCGCGCTCGCCAAGGTCGACCGGCTCCTCGATCGGCGCGGCGACATGCAGCGCGCCTACCTCCACCTCCGCAACCGCCCGCTGCGCGACAGCCGGCGTCTCCAGCTCGAGCGGGAGCTGCGCCGCAACGCGCGCGAAATGCGCGCGGCGGTACGCGAGCTGATCGCCGACCTCCAGCTTCTCTGCGGACGAAAGGTCGCCTACCAGTAAACGGCGTTCGGAAGGCGGACATCCTTTTTCCTTGCCATCCGACCCGGGCCCGGCCTATAGGCGGTGATCCGCCGGCGCACCCCGGCGGTCCCCCACGCTGTCGATGCCGCGTTTCCGCGCCGCCCTGGCCATTGGCGGCCCGGGCCGGCGGGCTGGACCGGACGGTGGGATGGCTACTGCGACAAGCGGGAGAAGCGCCTGCCTACACGAGCGAGTGACGCGAGTCTCCACAGGTGTGGATGGAGCGGGGAAGCCGTGAGGTTGCCGGCCGGCTCGGGACAGCGAAAGGACGCGGCGGCGGTCTGGGCGCGGGTCTGCGAGACTGTCCGTAGCCGGGTGGGCGAGCGGAACTTCACCACCTGGGTCGCGCCGCTGCGCTCGAGCTGGGCACCCGAGGGCTTCGCCCTCGCCGCGCCCGATCCGGTCACGCGCGACCGCGTGGCACGTCACTTCCTCGCCACGATCGAGGAGGCACTGACCGACGCGCTCGGCGAGCGCTACCCGGTGCGGCTCGGTGTGGTGGCCGCACGCCCGTCCCTCCCCATCCGCGCGATGTCGCCCAGCACGGGCCACACCTTCGACACCTTCGTCGTCGGCGACAGCAACGGGGACGCCCACGCCGCCGCGCGCGCCCTCCTCGCGACGCGCGATCCCGCACCCCTCTTCCTCTGGGGGCCCTCGGGGGTCGGCAAGACGCACCTCCTGCACGCGGTCTTCCACGCGCTCGACGCGGCTGGCACCCCGGCCGCGTGCCTGTCCGCCGCCGAGCTGGTCGCCGCCATGGTGGCCGCCTACGAGGCCGGCGCCCCCGAGCGCTTCTGGCGCGACCTGACCCCCCTCGGAGGCCTGCTGCTCGACGACATCCATTCCATCGAGGGGCGCGAGGTCACCCAGGAGCGCCTGCTCGACGGCCTGACCGACTGGGCACAGGCCCGGCGCTTGCTCGTGATCACCTCGGACCGTGCGCCGAGCGACACGCCGGCGCTGGCCCGACGCCTGCAGGAGCGGGTCCGGGGGAGCGTGGCGGCGCGGATCGAACGGCCCGAGCCGGCGCTCCGGCTGGCGATCCTCCGCCAGAAGGCGCAGGCCCTCGGCCTCGTCCTCGAGCCGCAGCTCGCGGCACGCGTGGCGAGCGCCTTCGGCGACAACGTGCGCCGGCTCGAGGGCGCCCTCAACCGGCTCCTCGCTCACGCCCGCCTGAGCGGCCGGCAGATCGACGCGGAGCTCGCCGCCGAGGTCCTGGCCGAGCTGCGCCCGCGCCCGCCCTCCGTCCTCACGGTGGACGACGTCATCGCCGCCACGGCGGCGAGCTTCCACACCACGGCCCGGCGGCTGCGAGGGCGCAAGCGCAGCGCCGATCTCCTGCTGCCGCGCCGCGTCGCCATGTATGTCGCGCGCCAGCTGCTCGGCTGGCCGTTCGCCGAGCTGGGCGTGGCCTTCGGACGCGATCACACGACCGTGCTGCAGGCCTGGCGGGTGGTGAGCGCCCGGCGCCAGACGGACCCGTCTCTCGCCGCCAGGCTGGAGCGAATCGAGCAACGACTCGGGGCCGGCGCATCCTGAAGTGCCCCGTCGCCGCGCGCAGCGCCGTGCCGGCCGCGGCCGGCGCGTAGGAAGGCCCGGCGCGCGCAGCGCCGGCGGCTCCCCCCGCCGCGCCGGGCCTCTTCCCCCGCTCCACCACGCCGGTATACTCGACGGTTCCGCGCCCGCGCCGGCGCGCGCAGCCGTACACGCCCTCATGGAAGAGTCCGCGATCGAGATCCTCGGTGCCCGCGAGCACAACCTGAAGGGCATCGACGTCCGGGTGCCGCTCCGTGCCCTCACGGTGGTGACGGGCGTGTCCGGGTCCGGAAAATCCTCGCTCGCGTTCGACGTGCTCTACGCCGAGGGCCAGCGACGTTACGTCGAGAGCTTCTCGACCTACGCCCGTCAGTTCCTCGACCGGATGGAGAAGCCGCGCGTCGACCGCATCACGGGCATCCTGCCGGCGATCGCGATCGACCAGCGCCGGCTGGTGAAGACCTCACGCTCCACGGTCGGGACCATGACCGAGCTGCACGATCACCTGAAGCTGCTCTTCGCCAAGGTGGGCGTGCCGCACTGCCGCAAGTGCGGGCGCCCCGTCGAGCGCGACACGCCCGAGAGCGCGGCCACGAGGCTGCTCGCGGCGCACGCCGGCGCCCGGGCGGCGGTGACCTTCGATCTGCCCATGCCCGAGGGGCTCCCCTGGGAGGAGATGCGCACCGGGCTGCTCGCCGCCGGCTTCGTGCGGGCGTTCGGGCCGGAGGGCATGGTCGATCTGGAGAGCGCCGCCGCGCCGCCGGTGCGCGAGGGCCAGCTCACCATCGCGCAGGACCGGCTCAGCCTGCGCGCCGCGGAGCGCGCGCGGCTGGTCGAGTCGCTCGAGCAAGCGCTCCGTCACGGGCGGGGCCGTGCCGCGGTGTGGCTCCCCGACGCGGGTGACCGCGTCGAGCGCTTCTCGAGCGCGCTCGAGTGCGCCACGTGCGGCTTCGCGGTCCGCGACCCGGTGCCGAACCTGTTCTCCTTCAACAGCCCGCTCGGGGCGTGCGAGACATGCCGCGGCTTCGGGCGGGTGATCGACGTCGACCTGGACCTGGTGATCCCCGATCCGCGCCGCTCGCTGGCCGAGGGCGCCATCAAACCGTGGTCGACCAAGGCGACCGGCTGGGAGCGCAGCGAGCTGCTCAAGTTCTGCCGGCGCCGCGGCATCCCGACCGGCGTGCCCTGGGCGGAGCTGTCGCCCGCGGAGCGCGCGCTCGTCCTCGAAGGCGACGGGCGCGGCCACTACCCCGGCGTGCGCGGCTGGTTCCGCTGGCTCGAGGGCCGCACCTACCGGATGCACGTGCGCGTCTTTCTCTCGCGCTACCGGAGCTACACGCCGTGCGCGGCGTGCGGCGGCGCGCGCGTCAAGCCCGAGGCCCTCGACTTCCGCGTGGGCGGCCTCAGCATCGCCGACGTGAGCCGCCTCCCCATCGGCGAGGCGGAGCGCTTCTTTGCCGGGCTCGCGCTGCCCAAAGGTCTGGCCGAGGAGGTGGCGGGCCTGATCCTGGGCGAGATCCGCAGCCGGCTCCGCTACCTGGTCGAGGTAGGGCTCGAGTACCTGGCCCTCGACCGGCAGTCGCGCACGCTCTCGGGCGGCGAGCTCGAGCGCGTCGATCTCACCACCGCCATCGGCTCCTCGCTCGTCAACACGCTCTACGTGCTCGACGAGCCCTCGGTCGGCCTCCACCCCCGCGACACGGAGCGCCTGACGCGCATTCTCCACCGCCTGCGCGACCTCGGCAACGCGGTCGTGGTGGTCGAGCACGACCCCACCCTCATCCGCGCCGCCGACCACGTGATCGACCTCGGGCCCGGCGCCGGCGAGCGGGGCGGCCAGGTCGTGTTCGCCGGGCCGCCCGCCGCGCTGGCGACCGCCCGCGGCTCGGCGACCGCGGAGTACCTGACGGGACGCGCGCTCATCCCCGTCCCGCCCAGGCGGCGGAAGCCCATTCTGGGTCTCGCGCTGCGCGTACGGGGCGCCTCTGCGAACAACCTGAAGAGCCTCGACGTCGACATCCCCCTCTCCTGCTTCGTCGCCGTGACCGGCGTGTCGGGCTCGGGCAAGTCGACGCTGGTGGACGACGTGCTCTACCGCGGGCTCAAGAAACGGCGGGGCGAGCCCGTCGGCATCCCGGGCCAGTGCCGGGCGATCGAGGGTGCCGAGCGCATCGCCGAGGTGATCCTCGTCGATCAGGCGCCGATCGGCTCGACGCCCCGTGCCAACCCCCTCACCTATCTGCGCGCCTTCGACGGCATCCGCGCCGCCTTCGCGCGCACCGAGGAGGCCCGGCTGCGCGCCTACACGGCGGCCACCTTCTCCTTCAACGTCCCCGGCGGGCGCTGCGAGACGTGCGCCGGCGAGGGCTTCGAGAAGATCGAGATGCAGTTCCTCTCCGACGTGTACGTGCCCTGCGCGGAGTGCGGCGGGGCGCGCTTCCGGCCGGAGATCCTCGAGGTCCGCTTCCGGGGCCGGTCGATCCGCGACGTCCTCGAGCTGACCGTCGCCGAGGCGACCGCGCTCTTCCCCGACGTCGCCGAGGTGGGCGCGCGCCTCCAGCCGCTCGCCGACGTCGGCCTCGACTACCTCCGCCTCGGGCAGCCGCTCTCGACCCTCTCCGGCGGCGAGGCGCAGCGCGTGAAGCTCGCCGCCCAGCTCGGCCGGGAGGGGAAGGCGCATACCCTCTTCATCTTCGACGAGCCGACCACGGGGCTCCACCTGGCCGACATCGAGAAGCTGCTCGCCTGCTTCGCCCGCCTGGTGGCGCGGGGCCACTCGCTGGTCGTCATCGAGCACAACCTCGAGGTCGTCAAGTGCGCCGACTGGGTGATCGACCTGGGACCCGAGGGCGGCGAGGCGGGCGGGCGGCTGGTGGCCGCGGGGCCGCCGGAGACGATCGCGGGCGCGCCGGAGTCGCACACCGGCCGCTTCCTCGCCGAGGCGCTGCGGGGCCCGCAGCGGGTCGCCGACGCGCCGCCCGCCTACGCCGGGGCGGCGCCCGCGGCGAACGGCCACATCCGGGTGGTCGGCGCGCGCGAGCACAACCTGCGCGACCTCTCCCTCGAGCTGCCGCGCGACCGGCTGATCGTGCTCACCGGGCTCTCCGGCTCGGGGAAGTCCTCGCTCGCCTTCGACGTGCTGCACGCCGAGGGCCAGCGCCGCTACGTCGACAGCCTGTCCGCGTACGCGCGCCAGTTCCTGGACGTGATGGCGAAGCCGGACGTCGACCTCCTCGCCGGCCTGCCGCCCACGGTCGCCATCGAGCAGCGCCTCTCCCGCGGCGGCCGCACCTCGACGGTGGCGACGGTGACGGAGATCTACCACTACCTCCGCCTGCTGTTCGCCAAGCTCGGTGTGCAGCACTGCACCGGCTGCGGCCAGGCGATCCGCTCCCAGACCCGGAGCCAGATCCTGACCCGGCTCCGCCGCGAGCTGCGCGGGCAGCGCGTCACGCTGCTCGCGCCGGTCGTGCGCGGGCGCAAGGGCTACCACAAGGAGGAGCTGGCGGCCGCGCGCAAGCTCCGCCTGCGCGAGGCGCGGATCGACGGCCGGCGCCTGGCGCTCGACCGGGTGCCGCTCCTCGATCGCTACCGCGAGCACGACATCGACCTGGTGGTCGCCACCCTGCCCCCGGAGCTGACCGGGCTCGACGAGGCCGTCGACCGTGCCCTCCGCCTCGGGCGCGGCACCGTGATCGCGCTCGCCGACGGGCGCGAGCGGCTCTACTCCGAGCGCCTGTTCTGCCCGTCCTGTGGCCTGGGCTTCGAGGCGCTCGACCCGCGTCTCTTCTCCTTCAACAGCCGTCAGGGCGCCTGCCCGGCGTGCAACGGGGCGGGGTCCATCGTCGACGTCGATCCCGCGCTGATCCTCGACCCGGCGCGCTCGCTCGCGGCCGGCGCGCTCCTGCCGTTGGACCTGCCGGAGCTGCGCGCCGAGAAGCGGCGCCTGCTGCGCGCGCTCGCCGCGGCCGGCGTGCCGCTCGAGCGGCCGGTCGCGCGCCTCTCCGCACGCCAGCGGCGCCTCGTCCTGGAGGGGTCGGGCGACCTTCCGGGCGCCCTCGCCGTCCTGCGGGAAGCCCTCGGGGCCGAGGAGGGACCCGGGCTCGACGAGTTCACCACCGAGCAGCCGTGCGCGGCCTGCGGCGGGCAGCGGCTCAACCCCCGCGCACGCGCCGTCCGCCTCGCGGGCCGGACGATCGCGGAGCTCACGGCGCTTCCCGTGAGCGACGCGGAGCGGGCGATCGGCGCGCTTCGTTTCGAAGGCCGCGAGGCGGCGGTCGCCGAGGGGCCGCTCAAGGAGATCCTGCCGCGCCTCGGCTTCCTCGCCCAGGTCGGCCTCGCCTACCTGACGCTCGACCGGCGCGCCGACACGCTCTCGGGCGGGGAGGCGCAGCGCATCCGGCTCGCCGCGCAGCTCGGCTCGAACCTGCGTGGCGTGTGCTACATCCTCGACGAGCCCACCATCGGCCTCCACCCGCGCGACAACGCCATGCTGCTCGACACGCTCGAGCTCCTGCGCGCGCGCGGCAACACGGTGCTGGTGGTCGAGCACGACGAGGCCACCATCCGCCGCGCCGACCTGGTCGTCGACCTGGGGCCCGGTGCCGGGGTGCATGGCGGGCGCCTGGTGGCCGTCGCGCCCCCCGAGAAGCTCGCCGTGTATCCCGCCTCGCTCACCGGCCGCTACCTGGACGCGCCCCGCCGCCGCCTGGGGCCGAGCCGCGCCCTCGATCGGCTGCCGCGCCTCACCGTGCGCGGCGCGCGCGAGCACAACCTGCGCGACATCGACGTCGCCCTCCCGCTCGGTGCGTGGACGTGCGTGACCGGCGTGTCCGGCTCGGGCAAATCGACGCTGGTGCGCGACGTCCTCTACCAGGCGACCCGCCGGGCCCTCGGCCTGCACAGCGGGCGGGTGGGTGCGCACCGGGGGCTCGAGGGCACCGAGCACCTCGCACGCGTGGTCGAGGTCGACCAGAGCCCGATCGGCCGCACGCCGCGCTCGACGCCGGCCTCCTACGTGGGTTTCTTCGACGACATCCGCCGGCTCTTCGCCCGGGTGCCCGAGGCGCGGGTCCGTGGCTTCGGCGCCGGCCGCTTCTCGTTCAACGTCGCGGGCGGCCGCTGCGAGGCGTGCGCGGGCCAGGGACGGCTCCGCGTTCGGATGAGCTTCCTCCCCGACGTCTACGTCGACTGCGACACGTGCGGCGGGCGGCGCTACACGGAGGAGACGCTCGCCATCCGTTACGCCGGCCGCACGATCGCCGACGTGCTCGCCATGACGGTCGAGGAGGCGGCGGAGTTCCTCGCGCCCCACCCGCCGGTCGCGCGGGCGCTCGCCGTGCTGGCCGATATCGGGCTCGGCTACCTGACCCTCGGCCAGCCGAGCAACACGCTCTCGGGCGGCGAGGCCCAGCGCATCAAGCTCGCCTACGAGCTCGCCAAGGAGTCACGCGGACGGACGCTCTACGTGCTCGACGAGCCGACCACCGGCCTCCACTTCGCCGACACGGAGCGGCTGATCGCCGTGCTGCACCGGCTGGTCGATCTCGGCAACACCGTGGTCACCATCGAGCACAACCTCGACATCGTGAAGGAGGCCGACTGGATCGTCGACCTGGGGCCCGAGGGTGGCGCCGGCGGCGGGACGGTGGTCGCGTGCGGGCCCCCCGCCGCGGTCGCCGCGACGGCGAGCTCGCACACGGGACGCTGGCTCCGAACGCTCCTCGCCTCCGCCGCCTGAGATACACCCGCCCTACAGCTCGAGGCCGGCCTGCCCCCCGCCCGGCGCGGGCGCCGCTGCCGGCGTGGGACGCGCGGCACCCTGCGCCCGCAGCGCCGCCAGCTCGTCGCGCAGCCGTCGGTTCTCCGCCTCGAGCGCCGCGACGCGCTTCTGGGCGGCCGCGAGAGGCCCCCCCCCCGTGCTCCGCGCCGCCTTCTTCGGCTTCTGCGCCGCGGCGCGGCGCGCCGGCTTCGTGCCCGCCTTCGTCTTGCCCTTCTTCGCCTTCGCCATTCCCGTCTCCTCGCCCCTCAGCGGAGCTTCACGTCGAACGTGTGCGGTGATCCGTGACGCAACCCATGCCCCGCCGGGTAGAAGCATCATTTTTCGTCGGAACACAAGAGCTGCGATAGCTGCGATGGGTAAGCATGGGCTCCGTCTCGGACACTACTGGGACACTGCGCGGCGCAGTGGGTGGACACGGGGCTCGCCGGGGAGAGTGGCGACGTAGCCTCCCTCGCGTTCTCGAAGGCGAGCCGGGGGAAGCTGGGCATCGTCGCCGCCTTCTTGGCCTTCTGCCCGAGCCGTAGGCTTGGTGGAGCGAGCCGAGGAAGCGGCTGATCGTGGCCGGCGCGTAGCCCTGCCCGCTGCCACTGCTGCACGCACTCCTCGAGCACCGGCAGCTCGACATTGATCGCCTTCTCTGCCCCGATCGGCGACTGCCGCCACGCGTCGATGTGGCCCCTGAGCGTCCGGGCCGAGGTGAGGCCCCGCACCTCGAAGTGGCGCTGGAGGTCCCCGAGCAGCTCGTCGACCGTGACGCGCTCAGCCTTCGGGCGACATAGATGTGCTGAGCGATCTTGGCGAGCCGTTCCTTGAGCTTGTCGACGGCCTCCTGCTTCACGGCGGACCCGGACGACTCCCGCACCTCACGCCCTCGGTACGGGTAGCTGATCCACCAGTACGGCGAGCGTGGTCGCCGGAACACGCGGCCGAACCCCTTGGCTCCCTTCATCGTGCGCCTCGTTCTTGGGTTTGAGATGGGTCTCAAGGGCGGCGATCACGATCTGGCGGAGGTCGGTCCGATCATCCATCGCGCGCACCTTGGCGGCGCGCCACAGCCGGATCGGCAGGTCCACCGTCGTCTTCACCGTTTCCCCCGAGCCGAGCACCTGCACGGCCTCCCTGAGCGTGTAGAGGCCGCTTCTCAGGTTCGGCCGGCGCGTTGTGGTGGCGTTCGTTGATGGGTTCATGGCCGGAGTGCGCCATCCACACACTGGCCGGACACGGCCGAGAAAGCCCGCCGCATAAGGCCCTTTCCGGGGGCGGCAGGTACCGAACGTGAGGCCTCTCCGGTCAAATCGACCGGGTCGCGGGGGCCTCGAGCGGGGGGCCGGGGCCGCCAATCACGGCGACACCCACTCGTACTTGTGGATCAGACGTCCGCCGTCGTCAAAGGCGTACGACCACGCCTCCGGAAAGAAGAACGAGTAGTACCAGAACTCGTGCACGCAACCCGGCGGAGCGGGATCGTATTCGGTCCTCTCGTCCCCGGCATACGTGGTGCTGCAATCGGTATTCGCCCACGGTTTGCCGAGCCGTGCGGTGATCTCTTCCGCTGAGGTTCCAAGCTCGATAGCCGGATAAGTGTTCTGGTATCGTGCGCACCGGTTGATGAAGAGAGCAGAGAGACTCAGGCTGGCTACGACAAGAAGGGCTCCGGCACGCCGCCGCGCGAGCCCAGTGGCGAGGAGGACGACCCCGAGGACGAGGGCCAACGAGAAGGGCAATCGTTCCTGGTACGTTCATGGTGCGACGTAACGGATCCCGCGGGTCAACGGCCGCCAGTGAAGAAGGCAGCACGGATTTGCAGCGACCTGCGCGGAGCCCAGTGCGGCCCGCGGACGCTGCCGCGAGTTAGGCAGACCAGCGGCATGGTCAATGTCATCCGGAGAGACCCCACCTGGCGAGATCCTCCTCCGAAGCCCAGTAGATGCAGTCATACGGGTTGGCGCGAATTCCTCTATCGACGCAGGCGACAAGGGAGCCCGGAACCCAGCTGATCAACAGATCGAGGTCGAATGGTTGGGGTGACGTAGGAGTTGTGGCGCTTCGTTGCATACAGAACATCCAGGTGTCCCACGGCGGTTCGGTCGCTGATGTCAAAGAACCCGTTCGTCTCCCTCAGATTCGCCGCTCGTGATCGACATATTGAACTCGCAGATCAAGACTCGCCCTTCTCGGTCCTCTACGTTCGGCTGTCCAGAGAGCAATGTTCGCCGCGTGGTGGCGAGCACGCTGACGGCCTGATTGAGTTCGGCGAAGGTGGGCCAGTCCTCAATCGCTGGTTCCAAGTGGGGTGTTCGCAGGTCACCTTGCGGATCCCGAATCGGATGCTTCGCCAAGCACCACGATGTCGTTTCAAGGAGACGACGGCGAACCTCGTTCTTGGCGGGCGGATCGAAGGGCATGTCTTGCCTGCCTAACTCCTACTTCGACGGGTCTATGTAGCACTCCCGCCTTCGCGGCGGGAGGCGGCGGCGGGGGCCGGGCGCTGTCCATGCCGATGCCCGACTGGTCTGAGATTCAACTGTCCGAGAACTGAAAGAGAGCGGGCGGCAACCCCAGAGCAGCGGGCTTGCACCCGTCACCCGACCGACGGCACGCCCGCTCCCGCTGTCGCCGCGCAAGACGGGAGGGCCTCGAGCACGGGGCCCGGCCCCGCATCTCGGACACTATTCGGACACTGGAGGGTGTGACCGGGGCTGAAGAATCTGGGGTTGCGTCAGCGGAGGCGCACGTCGAACGCCTGCGGCCCCTTTTCGCCCGGTCGCGTCTGGAACACCACCTGATCGCCCTCGCGCAGGTCCTCGAACGGGACCCGCGGCGCGAGCCGCGAGCGGTGGAAGAACACGTCGTCCGACCCGTCATCGGGGGTAATGAAGCCGAACCCCTTGTCGCGCACGATGCGCTTGATGGTGCCGGTCATCGCGCGCGCTTGTACGCTCGACGGGTTCTTTTGGCAAGCTGCGCCCGTCACCTCCTCGGACGAACGAAGCGGCAAGCACGCCCACCCGCCGCAGGCCCGCGCACGCCCGTACGGCCTTTCGGGGGGACGCTGCGGCGGACGCGTGCGTGGCCGAGCACGCCGGGGCGCCGGCGGCGCCCCCGCCCGCGGCTCCCCGCCGGCGCCGGGCGCCGTCAGTAGCTCCGCGGCAGCCCCAGCACGTGCTCGCCGATGTAGTTGAGGATCATCTCCCGCGACACCGGCGCGGTCTTGATGAGGCGGAGGAGCGGCCAGTACGTGATCACCTCGAATTCCCGGGTGAAGCCGTTGCCGCCGTGGACCTGGATGGCGACGTCACACGCCTCGAGCCCGGCGTCGGCGGCCGCCATCTTCGCCATGTTGGCCTCCGGACCGGCGGTCTCCCCGCGGTCGAACTGCCAGGCGGCCTTGCGGGTCATCACGCCGGCCAGCTCGAGATGCGTGGCCGCGAGCGCCATCGGGTGCGCGAGGCCCTGGTGCGTGCCGATCGGCGCGTCGAACACCCTGCGCTCCTTGGCATAGGCGACGGCGCGCCTGAGCACGTAGCGGCCGAGGCCGACCGCGATGGCCGCCCCGGCGACGCGCTCGGGGTTGAGCAGGTCGAAGAGGTAGCGGTGTCCCGCGCCCTCCTCGCCGATCAGGTTCGCGCGCGGCACGCGCACGTCGTCCAGGAAGAGCGTCCACTGCCGCTCGGTCTCGTTGAGCGCCGTGTCCTGCACCTGCTTCGAGAAGCCGGGGGCGTCCGTGTCGACGATGAAGAGGGAGAGGCCCGCTCGCTTGTCGCGCACCTCGCGTGCCGGGGTGCTGCGGGTCACGAGGAGCACGTGCTGCGCCTGCTCGACCCCCGAGATGAAGTACTTCTGCCCGCGGATGCGGTAACCGTCGCCGTCGCGGGTGGCGAGCGTCTCGAGGCGGAAGCTGTTCGAGCCGGCGTTCGGCTCGGTGATCGCGAAGCAGAACCGGGTCGTGCCGCACGCGAGCCCCGGGAGGTAGCGGCGCTTCTGCTCCGGGCTCCCGTGCTTGGCGAGCGCGATGGTCGCCATCACGGTGCTGACGATCATGAGGAGAAGCGCCATGCCCTCGGAGGCCATCGCCTCCATGAGGACCGCCATCTCCTTGAGACCGAGTCCCGCCCCGCCGTGCTCCGGCGGCACGAGGAGGCCCAGGTACCCCGCCTCGGCCAGCGCCTGCCACAGCCGCTCGGGGAAGGTGTTGGCGAGCGCGCGCTCGCGCCAGTGCACGCGGCCGTTGGGGCCGGCGGCCAGCTCACGCACCGCCTCGACGATCAGCTGCTCCTCGGCCGACAGCTCGAAGCTCATGGATCACCTCGCGGACCGCACCTATCCGGCAGCGGCGGTGGAGTCCAGCGGCGATCCCGGTTCCCCGCGTCCCGGCAGGAGGAGAGGCGGCGTCCTCCCTTGCTCCAGCGCGTCGGAGTGTGTAGGCCTGCGGCCATGATCCCATCGGTGGTCGTCTATCACCAGCCCGGCTGACAGCCCTGCCGCACGGCGATGGAGTTTCTATCGCAGAGGGGCATCCCGTTCGTCGCCAAGGACGTGTCCACGGATATGGAGGCGCGCGCGGAGCTGATCGCGCTCGGCAGCCGCGCGACGCCCACCATCAAAGTGGGTGGCGACGTGCTGATCGGGTTCAACCCGGCGAAGCTGCTGGCGCTGCTCGGCCGCTGACGGCCGCGCCGTTCACATCCGCAGCACCCCGTGCCGCGGCGCCGGCACCGGCGCGCGCAGCACCACCGCCAGCGCGAGCCCGAGGACGTCGCGCGTGTCCACCGGATCGATGATGCCGTCGTCCCACAGGCGCGCGCTCCCGTAGTACGCGCTCGACTCCTCCTCGTACTTGGCGAGGATGGGCGCCGTGAGCGCCGCCTCCTCCTCGGGCGTGAGCGTCTTCCCCTGCGCGCGGAGCTGCTCGCGCTTGACGGCGAGCAGCGTCATCGCCGCCTGTTCGCCACCCATCACCGAGATGCGCGCGTTCGGCCAGCTGAAGAGGAAGCGGGGCCCGTAGGAGCGGCCGCACATGGCGTAATTCCCGGCGCCGTGCGAGGCGCCGATCATGACCGTCAGCTTCGGCACCTGCGCGGTCGCGACGGCGTGCACCATCTTGGCGCCGTCCTTGGTGATGCCGCCATGCTCGTACTGTTTGCCGACCATGAAGCCGGTGATGTTCTGGAGGAAGACGAGCGGCACGCGGCGCTGGCAGGCGAGCAGGATGAAGTGCGTGCCCTTGAGTGCGGCCTCGGAGAAGAGGACGCCGTTGTTGGCGAGGACGCCGACCTCGAAGCCGTGGACGCGCCCGAACCCCGTCACCAGCGTCGTCCCGTAGAGCGGCTTGAACTCGTGGAAGCGGCTCCCGTCGACCAGGCGCGCGATCACCTCGCGCACCTCGTAGGGCCGGCGCGGGTCGCGCGGCAGGATGCCGTAGAGGTCGGCGGGATCCTCGGCGGGCGGCTCGACGGGCTCGGGCTCGACCGACGGACGGACGGGCGGGACCTGCGCCAGCGCCTCGCGCGCCAGCGCGAGACCGTGCGCATCGTCGCTCGCGAGATGGTCCGACACGCCCGAGATGCGGGTGTGGACCTCGCCTCCGCCCAGCTCCTCGGCCGTCACCTGCTCGCCGGTCGCGGCCCGCACGAGCGGCGGGCCGCCGAGATAGATCGCGCCCTGCCCGCGCACGATGATGTTCTCGTCGCACATCGCCGGCACGTACGCGCCGCCCGCGGTCGACGGCCCGTGCACCACCGCCACCTGCGGGATGCCCTCCGCGGACATGACCGCCTCGTTGAAGAAGATGCGCCCGCCGGGGGTGAAGATCTCCGCCTGCAAGGGCAGGAAGGCGCCGCCCGAGTCCACCAGGTAGGCGCACGGGAGCCGGTTCTCGAGGGCGATCTGCTGCGCGCGGAGCTGCTTCTGGACGGTGAGAGGGTAGAGCGTCCCGCCCTTCACCGTCACGTCGTTGCCGATCACCATCGCCTGGTGGCCGGCGACCGTGCCGATACCGGTCACCAGGCCGCCGGCCGGC
>VBKJ01000127.1 GCA_005879795.1 Deltaproteobacteria bacterium | reverse complement strand
GCCGCGCTCCTTGCCCGCGATGACCATCACGGTGTCGTCCTTGCGTAGCCGCTGGAGCGCCATGGCTCAGAGCACCTCCGGCGCGAGCGAGATGATCTTCATAAACTTCTTGGCGCGCAGCTCGCGCGCGACGGGGCCGAAGATGCGCGTCCCGACCGGCTCGCGCGCGTTGTCGATCAGCACCGCCGAGTTGGTGTCGAAGCGGATGTAGGAGCCGTCGGTGCGCCCGACCTCCTTGGCCGTGCGCACGATCACCGCCTTCATCACGTCGCCCTTCTTCACCTTGGCGTTGGGGATGGCTTCCTTGACCGACACGATGATCACGTCGCCGATCGAGGCGTACTTGCGCCGCGTGCCGCCCAGCACCTTGATGCAGAGCACCTTGCGCGCCCCGCTGTTGTCCGCCACGTCGAGGATGGTCTCGGCCTGGATCACGTCGGCACCTCGGTCCCGACCAGCGCCTCGCCCGCCCCCTCCTCGCGCCCGAGGATCGCCTGCACGGCCCAGCGCTTGTCGTGCGAGAGGGGGCGGGTCTCGATGATGCGCACCCGGTCGCCCACCTGGCACTGGTTCTTCTCGTCGTGCGCCTTGTAGCGCACGCGCTGGGTCAGGTACTTGCGGTACTTGCCGTGGCGGACGAGCCGGGCGACGACCACCACGACCGTCTTGTCCATCTTGTCGGACACGACCACGCCGTCGCGGACCTTGCGTCGGCCGGCGCTCATGGTTGCCCCCGCTCGTGGAGCAGGGTCTTGACGCGGGCCAGGTCACGCTTGGTCTGGCGCACCTTCATCGGGTTGGGGAGCTGCGACGTGGCCCGCTTGAGGCGCAGGTGGAAGAGCTCGTCGGCGAGCTCGCGCTCGCGGGCTTGCAGCTCGGCGTCACTCAGGTCACGTACGTCCTGGGCTTTCATCTAACTCTCCCGGGGGCCCGTCCAGTGCTCGGGCGCGGCGCGCCCTGCGCGCTTCCGCTGCCCCCGGGCCAACTCCCGTGCGGCTCCCGCCGCGCGCAGCCCGAGCGCGCGCGGGCTCGGCTCCCTCCCTTTCGCAGCTCTCTTCCCTTCATGCGGCGACTCCCGCGTGCCGCTCGCGCGGCTGGGTGGCGAGCGAAAGCTTGGCGGCCGCGAGGCGCAGCGCCTCTTTCGCGTTGGCCGGGTCCACCCCCTCCATCTCGAACAGCATGCGCCCGGGCTTCACCACCGCCACCCAGATCTCCGGCGAACCCTTGCCCTTGCCCATGCGGGTCTCGGCCGGCTTCTTGGTGAGCGGCTTGTCGGGGAAGACGCGCACCCACACGCGCCCACCACGTTTGATGTAGCGCGTGAGCGCGATGCGGGCCGCCTCGATCTCGCGCGCCGTGAGCCAGCCGCGCTCGACGGCCTGCAGGCCGTAGTCGCCGAAGGCGAGCGTGGCGCCGCGCCAGGCCGTGCCCTTGCGGCGCCCCTTCTGCATCTTGCGCCACTTGACCTTCTTGGGAGCGAGCATGACGGGTCCTCAGACGCCGAGGGCGGCGCGCTGCTCCTCCTCCTGCCGGGTCAGGACCTCGCCGCGGAAGATCCACACCTTGATGCCGATGACCCCGTAGGTGGTTCGCGCCTCGGCGACGCCGTAGTTCACGTCGGCGCGCAGCGTGTGCAGCGGCACACGGCCCTCCCGATACCACTCCGTGCGCGCGATCTCCGAGCCGCCCAGCCGCCCCGCCGACTGTATGCGGATGCCCTGCGCGCCCATGCGCATGGCGCGCGCCACCGCCTCCTTCATGGCGCGGCGGAACGCGACCCGCCGCTCGAGCTGGAGGGCGACGTTCTCCCCCACCAGCTGCGCGTCCAGGTCCGGCCGCCGCACCTCGTGGATGTTGAGGAAGCTCTCCTTGCGCGTCAGCTTGGAGAGCTCCTGCTTGAGCTTCTCGATCTCCGCGCCCTTCTTCCCGATCACGATGCCGGGGCGCGCGGTGTGGATGTTGATCTTCGCCTTGTTTGCCGCGCGCTCGATCTCGATCTTGGAGACGCCGGCGTGGTAGAGGCGCTTCTTCAAGAAGTTGCGGATCTTGGTGTCCTCGTGGAGCAGATCCGCGTACTCGCGCCGCGCGAACCAGCGCGAGTCCCAGTTCTCGATCACGCCCAGACGGAAGCCCTTGGGATGGACCTTCTGACCCACGCTCACGCCTCCTCGCCCGCGCCGCGGGCGTCCACGACCACGGTGATGTGGCTCGTGCGCTTGAAGATCTTGGTGGCCCGGCCGTGCGCCCGGGGCAGGAAGCGCTTGGCCGTCGGGCCCTCGTCGACGAAGGCGCGCTTCACGTAGAGCACGTCGACGTCGACCTTGTGCGCCACCTCGGCGTTGGCGACCGCCGAGCGCAGCGTCTTGAGCACCGTGCGCGCCCCGCGCTTGGGCGTGTACTCGAGGAGCGCAATCGCCTTCTCCACGGGCTTGCCGCGGATCAGATCGACCACCAGGCGCGCCTTCTGCGCGGTCAGGCGGACGAAGCGGCTGGTCGCGCGCGTCTCCACTCAGCAGCATCCTTCGCTTACGCTCATCAGTATTCTTCGCTCACGCTCATGCAGCTCCCGGAGCCTTGCGCGGCGGTGGCGCGGCGCCGGGGGCGGTGCGCGGCGCGGCGCCCGGGGCGCCCGGCGGCGCGCCCGCGGCGACACCCTCCACCCTGCCCTTGCGGTCGCCCGAGTGACCGTGGAAGGTGCGCGTGGGCGCGAACTCACCGAGCTTGTGGCCAACCGCGTTCTCCGTGATGAAGACGGGGATGAACTTCCGCCCGTTGTGCACCGCGAAGGTGAAGCCCACCATGTCGGGCGTGATGGTCGAGCGGCGCGACCAGGTCTTCACCACCTTCTTCTCGCCCGACTCGAGCATGGCGCGCACCTTCTTCATGAGATGCGCGTCGATGAACGGGCCCTTCTTTACCGAGCGTGCCATGGCCTAGCGCACCTTCCGTCGCTGCACGATCCAGCGCTCGGTGCGCTTGTTGTGCCGGGTCTTGTAGCCCTTGGCCGGCTGGCCCCAGGGCGACTGCGGGTGGTTGCCCTTCGAGCGTCCCTCGCCGCCGCCGTGCGGATGGTCGACCGGGTTCATCGCCATGCCGCGCACCTTCGAGCGCCGGCCGAGCCAACGGATGCGGCCGGCCTTGCCGAAGGAGATGTTCTCGTGCTCGAGGTTGCCGACCTGCCCGACGGTGGCGCGGCAGGCGAGGCGCACCCGTCGCAGCTCGCCCGAGGGGAGTTTCACGAGCGCGTAGTCACCCTCCTTCGCCATCAGCTGGATGGCGGCGCCCGCACTGCGGCCGAGCTGGCCCCCGCGCCCCTCGCGCAGCTCGACGTTGTGGACCATCGTGCCGAGCGGAATCAACGAGAGGGGCAGGCTGTTCCCGGGCTTGATGTCGGCCTTCGGCCCGGCCTCCACCCGATCCCCGACCCCGAGCCCGATCGGCGCCAGGATGTAGCGCTTCTCACCGTCGGCGTAGTGCAGGAGCGCGATACGCGCCGAGCGGTTCGGATCGTACTCGATGGCGGCCACCCTCGCCGGCACGCCCATCTTGTCGCGCTTGAAGTCGATCACCCGATAGAGGCGCTTGTGGCCGCCGCCACGATGGCGGATGGTCATGCGCCCGAGGTTGTTCCGCCCCCCGGATTTGCCGAGCGGCGCGGTCAGCGACGGCTCCGGCCGCGCCTTGGTGATCTCGGCGAAGTCGTAGCCGGTCTGGAAGCGGCGTCCGGGCGAGGTCGGGCGGTACTGGACGGTCGGCATCCCCTACGCTCCCTCGAAGAAGTCGATCCGGCTGCCCTCGGCCAGCGTGATGTAGGCCTTCTTCCAGTCGGGGCGCCGCCCCTGGTGCCGGCCGACGCGACGGACCTTCCCGAGCTGGCGGCTCGTCCGCACCTTCTCGACCTTCACCTTGAAGAGGGTCTCGATCGCATGGCGGATCTCGACCTTGTTGGCGTGCGGGTGGACGCGGAAGACGACCTGGTTCCCCTGCTCGTTCACCAGCGTGCCTTTCTCGGTGATGATCGGGCCCTGCACGACGTCGCCGGGGTTCACGCGCTCCCTCCGAGGCGGCCGGCGACCGCTTCCAGCGCCGCCCGCGTCAGCACGAGGTGGGTGTGCCCGAGCACGGAGTAGACGTTGAGCCCCTCGGCGACGAGCACCTTCACGTGCGGCAGGTTGCGTGCCGCGCGCTGGACCGCGGCGTCCGCCCGGGCGAGGACGATGAGGACGCTCGCGCCCTCGAGGCCGAGGCCGCGCAGGCACTCGACCATGCGCTTGGTCTTGGGCTCGGGCAGGCTGAGTCCGTCCACCACCAGCAGCGTCCCCGCCGCGTGCCGGCTCGCGAGGGCGGCGCGCAGCGCCGCCTTGCGCGCCGTCCTCGGCAGGCGGTAGGCCCAGTCGCGCGGCTGTGGGCCGAAGATGGTGCCGCCGCCCGCCCACAGCGGCGAGCGGATGCTGCCGGCGCGGGCGCGCCCGGTCCCCTTCTGCCGCCAGGGCTTCTTGCCCCCGCCGCTCACCAGCCCCTTCGTCTTGGTCGCCACCGTGCCCGCGCGGCGCGCCGCGAGCTGGCTCCGCACGGCCTCGTGCAGGAGGTGCTCGCGGACCGGCCCCGCCACCACCGCGGCCGGCACCTCGACCTGCCCGGCGGGGGCCCGGCTCTGCGAGACGACGGGAAGCGTCACCGTGCCCTCCGCCACGGCCTACGTCCGGACCCCGGGGCCCTTGCGGACCACGACCGTGCCGCCCCGCGCGCCCGGCACGGCGCCGCGCACGAGGAGGAGATGATCGTCCGGGCGCACCCCGATCACCTCCAGGTTGCGGGTCGTCACGCGCTCGGCCCCGTAGCGGCCGGCCATGCGCTTGCCCTTGAACACACGGCCGGGGAAAGAGCGGTTTCCGATCGAGCCGCCGTGGCGGAAGTACTCGTGCGTGCCGTGCGAGCCCGGGAAGCCGCTGAAGCCGTGGCGCTTGATGACGCCCGCCGTGCCGCGCCCCTTGCTCACGCCGGTGACGGCCACGCGCTCGCCCACCTTGAACACGTCGGCGACCTTGACCTCGCTCCCCACCGCGGGCGGCTCGCCGTCGCTCAGGCGGAACTCGCGCAGCGCCGCGAAGGCGCCGGTCCCCGCCTTGGCGAACTGCCCGGCGAGCGCCTTCGTGAGGCGCTGCGCCTTGGCGGGCGCGAAGCCGACCTGCGCAGCGACGTGGCCGTCACGCTCGGCGCTGCGCGTGGCGATCACCGCACACGGCCCCGCCTGGATGACGGTCACCGGCACGAGCCGGCCCTCCCGCGTGTAGACCTGCGTCATGCCGAGCTTCCGTCCGATGAGGCCGCCGATCACGATTGCTGTCCTTCGCCCGCGCTCACGCCCGCCTACTGGAGCTTGATCTCCACGTCGACGCCGGCGGCGAGGTCGAGCTTGCCGAGGGCGTCGATCGTCTGCTGCGTCGGCTCGAGGATGTCGAGCAGCCGCTTGTGGGTGCGGATCTCGAACTGCTCGCGCGACTTCTTGTCGACGTGCGGCGAGCGGTTGACGGTGAAGCGCTCGATGTGGGTGGGGAGCGGGATCGGGCCGGCGACCCGCCCCCCCGTCCGGCGTACGGTGTCGACGATCTCGCGCACCGACTGGTCGAGCAGCCGGTGGTCGTACGCCTTCAGGCGGATGCGGATCTTGTCGTTCATGCCGTCGCTTACTCGAAGATCTTGGTGACCACGCCCGCGCCGACCGTCTTCCCGCCCTCGCGGATGGCGAAGCGGAGCCCCTCGTCCATGGCGATGGGGGTGATGAGGTCGATCTTCAGCTGCACGCTGTCGCCCGGCATGACCATCTCGGTGCCCTCGGGCAGGGTGCACACCCCGGTCACGTCGGTGGTGCGGAAGTAGAACTGCGGCCGGTAGCCGTTGAAGAACGGGGTGTGGCGGCCGCCCTCCTCCTTGGTGAGGACGTAGGCCTCGGCCTGGAACTTGGTGTGGGGCGTGATCGAGCCGGGCCGGGCCAGCACCTGCCCGCGCTCGACCTCCTCGCGCTTGGTGCCGCGCAGGAGACAGCCGACGTTGTCGCCCGCGATGCCCTCGTCGAGGAGCTTGCGGAACATCTCGACGCCGGTCACGACCGTCTTCTGCGTCGGGCGGATGCCGACGATCTCGACCTCCTCGCCCACCTTGATCTTGCCCCGCTCGATCCGCCCGGTGGCGACCGTGCCGCGGCCGCTGATCGAGAAGACGTCCTCGACCGGCATGAGGAAGGGCTTGTCGACCTCGCGCTTCGGCTCCGGGATGGCCGTGTCGATCGCGGCCATGAGCTTGTCGATCGAGCCCTTGCCGAGCTCGCCCGGGTCGCCCTCGAGGGCCTTCAGCGCGCTGCCGCGGACGATCGGGATCTCGTCGCCCGGGAACTCGTACTTGGAGAGCAGCTCGCGCACCTCGAGCTCGACCAGGTCGAGGAGCTCCTTGTCCTCGACCGCGTCGACCTTGTTCATGTAGACGACGACGGCCGGCACCCCCACCTGGCGGGCGAGCAGGATGTGCTCGCGCGTCTGCGGCATGGGCCCGTCGGTGGCGGCGACCACCAGGATGGCGCCGTCCATCTGGGCCGCACCGGTGATCATGTTCTTGATGTAGTCGGCGTGGCCGGGGCAGTCGACGTGCGCGTAGTGGCGCTTCTCGGTCTCGTACTCGACGTGGGCGGTCGCGATGGTGATGCCGCGCTCGCGCTCCTCGGGCGCCTTGTCGATCTGGTCGAATGCCACGAACTGGCCGAGGCCCTTCGCGGCCTGGATCTTGGTGATGGCCGCGGTCAGCGTCGTCTTGCCGTGGTCGATGTGCCCGATCGTGCCCACGTTGACGTGCGGCTTCTTGCGCTCGAACCTTGCCTTAGCCATGGCGGTGGTCCCTCCGTCGCCCTCTTAGCCGGCCTGTGAAGCCTGCGCGAAGCGCTCGCCGCCCTGGCGAAGCGCCTCGGGCCCGATGCCCTTCGGCACCGGCTCGTAGTGCGAGAACTGCATCGTGAAGGTCGCGCGCCCCTGGCTGCGCGACCGGAGATCCGTGGCGTAGCCGAACATCTCGGCGAGCGGCACCACGGCGGCGATCACCTGCGTGGTGCCGCGCGGCTCCTGGCCGGCGATGCGGCCGCGGCGGCGGTTGATGTCGCTGATGACGTCGCCCATGAACTCCTCGGGGGTCACGACCTCGAGCGACATGATGGGCTCCAGGATGACCGGGGCGGCCTTCGCCATCGCCTCCTTGAACGCCATCGAGCCGGCGATCTTGAAGGCGATCTCCGAGGAGTCCACCTCGTGGTAGGAGCCGTAGATGACGGTCGCCTTCACGTCCACCACTGGGTAGCCGGCGAGCACGCCCGACCCCATCGCTTCCTTGACGCCCTTCTCGATCGCCGGGATGTACTCGCGCGGGATGACGCCGCCCTTGGTGCCGTCGACGAACTGGAAACCGCCGCCCCCCTTGAGCGGCTCGACCCGCAGCACGACGTGGCCGTACTGGCCGCGGCCGCCCGTCTGGCGGATGAACTTCGACTCCTGCTCGACCGCCTTGCGGATGGTCTCCTTGTAGGCGACCTGCGGCTTGCCGACGTTCGCGTCGACCTTGAACTCGCGCAGCAGGCGGTCGACGATGATCTCCAGGTGGAGCTCGCCCATGCCCGAGATGAGCGTCTGCCCGGTCTCGGGGTTGGCCGAGATGCGGAAGGACGGATCCTCGGTGGCGAGCTTGTGGAGCGAGCCGCCGAGGCGCTCCTGGTCGGCCTTGGTCTTGGGCTCGATCGCGATCGAGATGACGGGGTCGGGGACCTCCATGCGCTCGAGGACGATGGGCCTGCTCTCGTCGCAGAGGGTGTCGCCGGTGGTCGTGTCGCGCAGCCCGACCGCGGCGGCGATGTCGCCCGCGTAGACCTCCTTGATCTCCTCGCGCTTGTTGGCGTGCATCTTGAGGAGGCGCCCGACGCGCTCCTTCTTCCCCTTCACCGAGTTGTAGACGTAAGAGCCCGTCGTCATCACGCCGGCGTAGACGCGCAGGAACGTGAGCGTGCCGACGTACGGGTCGCTCATGATCTTGAAGGCGAGCGCCGTGAACGGCTCGCCGTCCGAGGCGAGGCGCTCCTCCTCGTGACCGCTGTTCGGGTTCGTGCCCCGCACCGGGGGCACGTCGAGCGGCGAGGGCAGGTAGTCGACCACGGCGTCGAGCAGGAGCTGCACGCCCTTGTTCTTGAAGGCGCTGCCGCACACCACCGGGACGACCTTCAAGTGCAGCGTCCCGGCGCGGATCGCGGCGCGCATCTCCTCCTCCGCGATCTCCTCGCCGTTCAGGTACTTCTCCATGAGCCGCTCGCTCACGTCGGCGAGCCCCTCGAGCAGGCGCTCGCGCGCAGCGTCGGCCGCCGCGCGCTCCTCGGCGGGGATCTCCTCCTGCCGGTAGCGGGCGCCGAGGCTCTCGTCCTCCCACACGATCGCCTTCATGCTGACCAGGTCGATCACGCCGCGGAACGCCTCCTCGCGCCCGAGCGGGAGCTGGAGAACGAGCGGGGTCGCGCGCAGGCGCTCGCGGATCTCCCGCACGACCCGGTCGAAGTCCGCCCCGACGCGGTCCATCTTGTTGACGAAGGCCACGCGCGGCACCCGGTAGCGGTCGGCCTGCCGCCAGACCGTCTCGGACTGCGGCTCGACGCCGCCCACGCCGCAGAAGACGGCGACCGCGCCGTCGAGCACGCGGAGGCTCCGCTCGACCTCGATGGTGAAGTCGACGTGCCCGGGCGTGTCGATGATGTTCACGCGGTGCTCGCGCCAGAAGCAGGTGGTCGCGGCCGAGGTGATGGTGATCCCGCGTTCCTGCTCCTGCACCATCCAGTCCATCACCGCGGTGCCCTCGTGCACCTCGCCGATCTTGTAGCTGATGCCCGTGTAGTAGAGGATGCGCTCGGTCGTGGTGGTCTTGCCGGCATCGATGTGCGCCATGATGCCGATGTTGCGCGTCTTCTCGAGAGCAACCGGGCGGGGCATGATGGGTGCGCGGGCCGGACTGCCTACCAGCGGTAGTGGGCGAAGGCTTTGTTGGCCTCGGCCATCCGGTGCGTGTCCTCCTTCTTCTTGATCGCCCCACCCCGGCCGCTGGCGGCGTCGTGAATCTCGCCCGCCAGCTTCTCGACCATCGACTTCTCGGGACGGGCGCGCGCGTTCTGCACAATCCAGCGCATGGCGAGCGAGACGCGGCGCAGCGGACGGACCTCGACCGGCACCTGGTAGGTGGCGCCGCCCACCCGGCGGGAGCGCACCTCGACCAGCGGCTTCACCTGCTCGAGGGCGCGCTTGAAGACGCCGAGGGCCTCCTCCTTGGCGCGCTCGGCGACCAGCTCGAGGGCGTCGTAGAAGATGCGCTCGGTCAGGCTCTTCTTACCGTCGTGCGTCATCGAGTTGATGAACTTGGTGACCATCCGATCGTGGAATTTCGGATCGGGCAGGATGTCCCGCCGCTTGACCTCACCCTTGCGTGGCATGCTGGTCCGTAGACGGGCCCGTCCGCGGCCGAGGCGCCGATCGGCCGCCCCCGCCGCGCCGGGCCCTCCTCACTTCGGTCTCTTGGCTCCGTACTTCGAGCGGCCCTGCCGGCGATCCTGCACCCCGATCGAGTCGAGCGTGCCGCGGATGATGTGGTAGCGCACCCCGGGGAGGTCCTTCACGCGCCCGCCGCGGATCAGCACCACGGAGTGCTCCTGGAGGTTGTGGCCGACGCCCGGGATGTAGGAGGTGACCTCGATGCCGTTGGTCAGCCGCACGCGCGCGACCTTCCGCAGGGCCGAGTTCGGCTTCTTCGGGGTCGTGGTGTAGACCCGGGTGCACACGCCGCGCTTCTGCGGCGAGCCCTGCAGGGCGGGCGCCGCCTGCTTGGCGCGCTGCCGCGCGCGTCCGTGCTTGACCAGCTGGTTGATGGTCGGCATGCGATGCTGTTCCCGAGTCCCCCTAAGCTGTTATCCCAGAAGCGAAATCGAACCTTCTACGCAGCTCGCTCACGAGTGTCAAACGACGCATCTCATCCGACCGCCTCCGGCGTCGCGCCCGGCGTGGCCTCCTCGGCCCCCTCCGGCTCGTCGGTGACCGCCTCCATCCCGCTGTACTTCGTCACCCCGCTGCCCGCCGGGATGAGCCGGCCCATGATGACGTTCTCCTTGAGCCCGACCAGGCGGTCGACCTTGCCGTTGATGGCGGCCTCGGTGAGGACCTTGGTGGTCTCCTGGAAGGAGGCCGCCGAGATGAAGCTCTCGGTCGACAGGCTCGCCTTGGTGATGCCGAGGAGCAGCGGCTCGGCCACCGCCGGCTGCCCGCCCTCCGCGGCCACCCGCTGGTTCTCGTCCTCGAAGCGCCACTTCTCCACCTGGTCGCCGATCAGGAAGTCGGTGTCGCCCACCTCCTTGATGCGCACGCGGCGGAGCATCTGGCGCACGATCACCTCGATGTGCTTGTCGTTGATGCGCACGCCCTGCAGGCGGTATATCTCCTGCACCTCGTCCACCAGGTACTTGGCGAGCGCCTTCTCGCCGAGGATGGTCAGGATGTCGTGCGGGTTCGAGCTGCCGTCCATGAGCGCCTCGCCCGCCTTCACGTAGTCGCCTTCGTGCACGCTGATGTGCTTGCCCTTGGGGATCAGGTACTCGCGTGCCTCGCCCACCTCGGGCGTGACCACCACCTTGCGCTTGCCCTTGGTGTCCTTGCCGAAGGAGACGATCCCGTCGATCTCGCTGATGACCGCGAACTCCTTCGGTTTGCGCGCCTCGAAGAGCTCGGCGACGCGCGGGAGGCCGCCGGTGATGTCCTTGGTCTTGGTAGTCTCGCGCGGCATCTTGGCGATCACGTCGCCCGCCGAGACCGTCTGCCCCTCGACGACGTTCAGGTGCGCGCCGACGGGCAGGAGGTAGCGCGCCTCGCCGGCGCCGATCCTCGCGGTCTGCCCGCTCTGGTCCTTGATCGACACGCGCGGCCGCTTGTCGACGTCCTTGGTGTCGACGATCACCTTGGTCGAGAGGCCCGTCCGCTCGTCGAGCTTCTCCTCCATGGTGACGCCTTCGAGGATGTCGCCGAACTTCACCGCGCCCGCCGACTCGGTGAGGATCGGGATGGTGTAAGGGTCCCACTCGGCGACCATCTCGCCGCTCTTCACCTTCTGGCCGTCGCGCTTCTTGAGCTTGGCGCCGTAGACGACGGGGTAGCGCTCACGCTCGCGCTCGCGGTTGGGCTCGGGGTAGTCGACGATCGCGATCTCGCCGTTGCGCTTGCTCATCACGATGAGATCGCCGTCCTTGCCCTCGACCGCCGCCAGGTTGATGAACTTGATGAAGCCCTCGTTGCGCGCCTCGAGCGTGGTCTGCTCGGCGCGCCGGCTCGCCGTGCCGCCGATGTGGAACGTCCGCATGGTCAGCTGCGTGCCCGGCTCGCCGATCGACTGCGCGGCAATCACGCCGATGGCCTCGCCCAGGTTCACCATGTGGCCGCGCGCCAGGTCGCGCCCGTAGCACTTGACGCACACGCCCTGGCGGGACTGGCAGGTGAGCACGGAGCGGATCTTCACGCGCTCGAGCCCGGCGTCCTCGATCTCGGCGACCTTCTCCTCGTCGATCTCCTCGTTCACCTGCACGATGACGCGGTTCGAGAACGGGTCGCGGATGTCCTCGAGCGCCACGCGGCCGAGCACGCGGTCGCCGATGCCCTCGATCACCTCGCCGCCCTCGACCAGCGGCGTCATCTCGATGCCGTCGAGCGTGCCGCAGTCCTCCTCCTGGATGATCGAGTCCTGCGCCACGTCGACCAGCCGGCGCGTCAAGTAGCCCGAGTTGGCGGTCTTGAGCGCCGTGTCGGCGAGCCCCTTGCGCGCGCCGTGGGTGGAGATGAAGTACTGCAGCACGGTGAGACCCTCGCGGAAGTTGGCGGTGATGGGGGTCTCGATGATCTCGCCCGAGGGCTTGGCCATGAGGCCACGCATGCCGGCCAGCTGGCGGATCTGCTGCGCGGAGCCGCGCGCGCCCGAGTCGGCCATCATGAAGATCGGGTTGAAGGACGGGATGCGGCGCACCTTGCCGGCCTGGTCGGGCACCTCCTGGGTGCCGAGCTCGCGCAGCATCTCGTCCGCGATCTGGTCCGTCACCTCGGCCCAGATGTCGACCACCTTGTTGTAGCGCTCGCCGTCGGTGATGAGGCCCTTGTTGTACTGGTCCTCGATCTCGCGCACGGCCGTGTGGGCCTCCTCGAGGAGCTGCTGCTTGCCGCCCGGGATGACCATGTCCTTGATGCCGATCGAGATGCCGGCCAGGGTGGCCTGTTCGTAGCCCAGGTCCTTCAGGCGGTCGGCGAAGATGACCGTCGCCTTGTTGCCGGCGCGCCGGTAGGCGAGGTCGATGAGCCACCCGAGCTCCTTCTTCTTCATCACCTTGTTGACTTCGGCGAAGGGGATCTCGTGGGGAACGATCTCGTAGAGGAGGACCCGGCCGACCGTCGACTCGACCAGCTGCCCGTTGCCGCCGGCGGCCGCCGGCACGCGCACCCGGATACGGGCCTGGAGCTCGAACTCGTCCTGGTCGTAGGCGATGCGGACCTCGTCGAAGTTGGAGAACGCCCGCCCCTCGCCCTTCGCGCCGAGCTTCTCGCGCGTCATGAAGTAGAGGCCGAGGACGATGTCCTGGGTGGGCACGATGATGGGCTTGCCGTGCGCCGGGGAGAGGATGTTGTTGGTCGACATCATGAGCGCACGCGCCTCGACCTGCGCCTCGACCGAGAGCGGCACGTGGACCGCCATCTGGTCGCCGTCGAAGTCGGCGTTGTAGGCGGCGCACACGAGCGGGTGGAGCTGGATCGCCTTGCCTTCGATCAGGATCGGCTCGAAGGCCTGGATGCCGAGCCGGTGGAGGGTGGGCGCGCGGTTCAGGAGGACCGGGTGCTCGCGGATCACCTCGTCCAGGATGTCCCACACCTCGGGCCGCTCCTTCTCGACCATCTTCTTCGCGCTCTTGATGGTCGTGACGAAGCCGCGCTCCTCGAGCTTGTTGTAGATGAAAGGCTTGAACAGCTCGAGCGCCATCTTCTTGGGGAGCCCGCACTGGTGGAGGCGGAGCTCCGGGCCGACCACGATCACCGACCGGCCCGAGTAGTCGACGCGCTTGCCGAGGAGGTTCTGGCGGAAGCGGCCCGACTTGCCCTTGAGCATGTCGGAGAGCGACTTGAGCGGGCGCTTGTTCGGACCGGTGATCGCCCGCCCGCGGCGCCCGTTGTCGAAGAGGGCGTCGACCGCCTCCTGCAGCATCCGCTTCTCGTTGCGGATGATGATGTCGGGGGCGTTGAGCTCCATCAGGCGCTTCAAGCGATTGTTGCGGTTGATGACGCGCCGGTAGAGGTCGTTCAGGTCCGAGGTGGCGAAGCGGCCGCCGTCGAGCGGGACGAGCGGCCGGAGATCGGGCGGGATCACCGGGATGACCTCGAGGATCAGCCACTCCGGCCGGTTCCCCGAGTTCTTGAAGGCCGAGATGACCTTCAAGCGCTTCGAGATCTTCTTCCGCCGCGCCTCGCTGGTCGCCTCCTTCATCTCGACGCGCAGGTCGACGAAGAGCTTGTCGACGTCGAGCTTCTTGAGCAGCTCGCGGATCGCCTCCGCGCCCATGCCGGACCGGAAGGCGTCGGGCCCGTGCTCCTCGACGAGTTTGCGGTAGCGGGCCTCGGAGAGGAGCTCGCGCTCCTGGAGGGGCGTCGTGCCCGGGTCGACCACGACGTAGGACTCGAAGTAGAGGATCTTCTCGAGCTCCTTGAGCGTCATGTCGAGCAGCGTGCCGATGCGCGACGGCAGGCTCTTCAGGAACCAGATGTGGGCGACGGGCGTGGCCAGGTCGATGTGGCCCATGCGCTCGCGCCGGACCTTCGACTGGATGACCTCAACGCCGCACTTCTCGCACACCACGCCGCGGTGACGCATGCGCTTGTACTTGCCGCAGTTGCACTCGTAGTCTTTGGTCGGGCCGAAGATCTTGGCGCAGAAGAGGCCGTCCCGCTCCGGCTTGAAGGTGCGGTAGTTGATGGTCTCGGGCTTCTTCACCTCGCCGTGCGACCAGGAGCGGATCTTGTCCGGCGACGCGAGCGAGATCCGGATGGCGTTGAAGCTGAGCGGGTTCTTCGGCTTCTCGAAGAGACTGAACAGATCTTCCATCATTGTTTGACTCCCCTGGGGGCCCGTCCAGTGCTCGCGTGACTGACGCCGCGCTGCGCGCTTCCGATGTCCCCAGACCGACTCCCGCGCGGCTCCCGCCGCAGGCAGCTCGAGCGCTCTCGGCTCGGCCTCCCCATCATTCCAATGTTCACGAGCCGCGGTCCTCGGGGCGGTCCTCGGTCAGCTCCATGTCGAGCGCCAGGCTCTGGAGTTCCTTCACCATGACGTTGAAGGACTCGGGCAGCCCCGGCTCGAGGACGTTCTCGCCCTTCACGATCGCCTCGTACATGCGCGTGCGGCCTGCCACGTCGTCGGACTTGACGGTCAGCATCTCCTGCAGCGAGTACGCGGAGCCGTAGGCCTCGAGCGCCCACACCTCCATCTCGCCGAGGCGCTGGCCGCCGAACTGGGCCTTGCCGCCGAGCGGCTGCTGGGTCACCAACGAGTAGGGGCCGGTCGAGCGCGCGTGGATCTTGTCGTCGACCAGGTGGTGCAGCTTCATCATGTACATCATGCCGACCGTCACCTCGTGCGCGAACGGCTGGCCGGTGCGGCCGTCGTAGAGGCGGGTCTGGCCGTTGGCGGGGAGGCTCGCACGCGCGAGGAGCTTGAAGATCTCCTCCTCGGAGGCGCCGTCGAACACGGGCGACGCGACGTGGATCCCCCGCGAGGCCTTGCGCGCCAGCTTGACGACGTCGTCGTCACCGAGCGCGTCGACGAAGTCGCTGGCCTCCCTCGCGCCGTAGAGCTCCTTCAGTTTCTTGCGCAGCGCCTCGACGTTCGGCCGCCCGTTCTCCTCGAGCTCCTGCGCGATCTGGCGCCCGAGCTCCCGCGCCGCCCAGCCGAGGTGGGTTTCGAGGATCTGGCCGACGTTCATCCGGCTCGGCACCCCGAGGGGATTGAGCACGATGTCGACCGGCGTCCCGTCCGTCAGGTACGGCATGTCCTCCTCGGGCAGCAGGCGCGAGAGGACGCCCTTGTTGCCGTGGCGGCCGGCCATCTTGTCGCCCACCTGGAGCTTGCGCTTGATGGCGACGAACACCTTCACCATCTTGATCACGCCCGGCGGGAGCTCGTCGCCGCCCTTGAGCCGCTCGATCTTCTCGCCGAAGGCAACCTTGATCAGATCGATCTGCTCCTGCATCCCCTCGACCAGGCGCGAGAGGTCGTCCTCCACGCGCTCGTCGCCGACCTTGATGTCGCCCCAGTAGTTGGGCGGCATCTGCGCCAGCACGTCGGCCGTGACCTCGACGCCCTTGTTCAGGAGGACCTTGCGCGAGTCGTCCGTGAGCCGCACCGCGGTCTGCTTCCCCTGGAGGAGCTCGAGCACCTTCCGGCCCGCGCTCTCGCGAATGATGCGGATCTCGTCCTGCTGGTCCTTGCGCAGCTTGGCGATCTCCTCCTCCTCGATCACGCGGGAGCGCTCGTCCTTCTGGATGCCCTTCCGGGAGAAGACCCGAGCATTGATGACCGTGCCCTCGACGCCGGGCGGGACGCGCAGACTCGTGTCGCGTACCTCGCCCGCCTTCTCGCCGAAGATGGCACGCAGGAGCTTCTCCTCGGGCGAGAGCTGCGTCTCGCCCTTGGGCGTGATCTTGCCGACCAGGATGTCGCCCGGCTTCACCTCCGCACCGATGCGGATGATGCCGGACTCGTCGAGGTCCTTGAGTGCCTCGTCGCCGACGTTCGGGATGTCGCGCGTGATCTCCTCGGGGCCGAGCTTGGTGTCGCGCGCCACGCACTCGAACTCCTCGATGTGGACCGAGGTGAAGAGGTCGTGCTTCACCACCCGCTCGGAGATGAGGATCGAGTCCTCGAAGTTGTAGCCGCCCCAGGGCATGAAGGCGACGAGCACGTTGCGCCCCAGGGCCAGGTCGCCGAGCTCGGTCGAGGGGCCGTCGGCGATCACGTCGCCCGCCCGCACATGGTCGCCCACCACCACGATCGGGCGCTGGTTCATGCAGGTGTTCTGGTTCGAGCGCTGGTACTTGACGAGGTTGTAGATGTCGACGCCGGGGTCGCGGCCGTCCTGGGCGGGCCGGTCGGCCTTGACCACGATGCGCGTCGAGTCGACCTGCTCGACGACGCCGTCGCGCCGGACGACGACCGTGACGCCGGAGTCGCGCGCCACCACCCGCTCCATCCCCGTGCCGACCAGCGGCGCGTCCGTGCGCAGGAGGGGCACCGCCTGGCGCTGCATGTTGGAGCCCATGAGGGCGCGGTTGGCGTCGTCGTTCTCGAGGAACGGGATGAGCGAGGCCGCCACCGACACGAGCTGGTTCGGCGACACGTCCATGAACTCGACCTGCTCCGGGCGCACCATGGTGAACTCGCCGCCGATGCGCGACGAGATCAGGTCGGCAGTGAAATGGCCCCGCGCGTCGAGCGGCGCGTTCGCCTGCGCGATCGTGTGCTCCTCCTCCTCGAGCGCCGAGAGGTAGACGATCTCGTCGGTCACCCGCCCTTCCTTGACGCGCCGGTACGGCGTCTCGACGAAGCCGAACTCGTTCACGCGCGCGTAGGTCGAGAGGGACGCGATGAGGCCGATGTTCGGGCCTTCCGGCGTCTCGATCGGGCACACGCGGCCGTAGTGGGTGGGGTGCACGTCGCGCACCTCGAACCCCGCGCGCTCGCGCGTGAGGCCCCCCGGGCCGAGGGCGGAGAGGCGGCGCTTGTGCGTGATCTCGGAGAGCGGGTTCGTCTGGTCCATGAACTGCGAGAGCTGCGAGGACCCGAAGAACTCCTTGATGACGGCCGATACCGGCTTGTAGTTGATGAGCTCCTGCGGCATCAGCGTCTCGATGTCCTGCAGGCTCATGCGCTCCTTGATGGCCCGCTCCATGCGCACCAGGCCGATGCGGTACTGGTTCTCGACCAGCTCGCCGACGGCGCGCACGCGGCGGTTGCCCAGGTGGTCGATGTCGTCGATCTGGCCGTTGCCGTTCTTGAGCTCGATGAGATAGCGAACGACCTCCAGGATGTCCTCGCGCCGGAGCGTGCCCTGGTCGAGGGGGACGTTCAGCTTGAGCTTGTGGTTGAGCTTCAGCCGGCCCACGCGCGAGAGGTCGTAGCGCTCGGGATTGAAGAAGAGGTTGTTGAAGAAGGCGGTTGCCGTCTCGGGGGTGGGCGGGTCGCCCGGGCGGAGCCGGCGGTAGATCTCGAGGATCGCGTCCTCGGGCTTCTCGATCTTGTCCTGGAGGAGCGTGTTGCGGAGCGAGGGGCCGATGTGGGTGTCGTCGAGGAAGAGGACCTCCACCTTGCTGATGCCGCGCTGGCGGAAGAGCTCGAGCTTCTCGTCGGTGATCTCCTCGTTGGTCGCGAGCAGGATCTCGTTCGTCTTCGGGTCCTTGACGTCGTGCGCCGCGACCCGACCGAGCACCTCCTCGAGGGCGATGGGAATCTGCTCGATGCCGGCCTGCTCCATCTGGCGGAGCGCCGCCCGGGTGAACTTGCGGCCCTCCTTGACGATGAGCTCGTTGCTCTGCGGGTTGCGGAGGTCGCGGGTCGCCTTCACGCCCACCAGATGGTCGGGCACGAAGCGCTTCGCGGCCTTGCGGCCGTCGAGGATGATGGTGTCCTTGCGGTAGAAGTAGTTGAGCAGGTCCTCGGCGGTCATACCGAGCGCGCGCAGGAGCACGGTGGCGTGGAACTTCCGCCGCCGGTCGATGCGCACGTAGAGGATGTCCTTGGGGTCGAACTCGAAGTCGATCCAGGAGCCGCGGTACGGGATGATGCGCGCCGAGTAGAGGAGCTTCCCGCTGGCGTGGGTCTTTCCCTTGTCGTGATCGAAGAAGACGCCCGGCGAGCGATGAAGCTGGGATACGATGACCCGTTCCGTGCCGTTGATCATGAACGTCCCGTGGCGGGTCATGAGCGGGATCTCGCCGAAGTAGACCTCCTGCTCCTTGACGTTCTTGATGGAGCGAACCCCGCTCTCCGGGTCGACGTCCCAGATGACGAGCTGAACCGTGACCTTGAGCGGGGCCGCGAACGTCATCCCCCGCTGGTGGCACTCCTCCACGTCGTACTTGGGCTCGGAGAGCGTGTAGCTCACGAACTCGAGGGAGGCGGTTTCGTTGAAGTCCTTGATCGGGAAGACCGACTTGAAGACCGCCTGCAGCCCCTGGTCCTTGCGGGCCTCGGGGGCCACGTCCTTTTGCAGGAACTCCTCGTAGGAGCGCTTCTGGATCTCGATCAGGTTCGGGATGTCGATGATCTTCTTGATGCGCCCGAACGTCCGCCGGAAACGGAGGTTGTTCGGAACGCGGGACACTGCCGACGCCGTCGTGCTCATCGCGTCTCCTGGCTCGCTCACTTCAGCTCCACGCTGCCGCCCGCGTCTTCGAGCTTCTTCTTGATCGCCTCGGCCTCGGCCTTCGGCACGCCCTCCTTGACCGGCTTGGGCACCCCGTCGACCAGGTCCTTTGCCTCCTTGAGGCCGAGCCCGGTGAGCTCGCGCACCACCTTGATGACCTGGATCTTCTTGTCGCCGGCCCCGGCGAGGACGACCGTGAAGTCCTCCTTCTCCGGCACGGCGGCCGCGGCGCCGCCGGCCGCGGCCGGCCCGCCCGCGGCCACCGCCACCGGGGCCGCCGCCGACACGCCGAGCTCGGACTCAAGCTCCTTCACGAGCGTAGCCGCGTCCATCAGGCTCATGTTCTTCAAGAAGTCCTTCACCTGCTCGCGCGTCACTTCCATCGATTTGCCCTTCCCTCCGGCTGGAGCCGTTCTCCGCGCCGCCCTACGAGGCCGCGCTTGCGTCGGACACGCCCGGCTGGGCGCGCTTGCCTATCCGATCCACGAGCCGCGCCAGGCGAGCCGCGGGCTCGTTCAGGGTGCGCAGGAGCTGGACCGCCGGCACCTGCAGGAGGCCCAGGAGCTGCGCCAGCACCACCTCGCGCGAGGGCAGCGTCGCGAGCGCCTTCACCTCGGACGGCGGCAGCACCAGACCGTCGAGCACCGCGCCTTTGATCGCGAGCTTGGGAGCCTCCTCCGCGAACCTGACCGTCAGCTTGGCGACCACGACCGGGTCCTTGAAGCCGAGGATCAGCGCCAGCGGGCCCTGCAGCATGGGCCCGAGCTTCTCGTAGCGCGACGCCTCGACCGCCCGCCTGGCGAGCGTGTTCTTCGCCACCCGACAGCGGCCCTCCGCCGCCCGCACCGCGCGCCGGAAGCGGTCGAGCTGCCCCGCCGTCAGCCCGCGGTACTCGGCCAACACGGCCACGGTCGCACGCCTGAGGTCGTCCTCCAGCTCGTGCACCCGGTCGATCTTCTCTGCCCTCTTCATGCTCCCGTCCTCACGCCGCGGCGCGCACGGTCGCGGGATCGATGCGGATGCCCGGCCCCATGGTGGTGGAGACCGCGACGGACTGCATGTAGTGACCCTTGGCGGCCGCCGGCTTGGCGCGCAGCAGGCTCGTGAGCAGCGCCTGCGCGTTCTCGAGCAGGCGCTCCGCGCCGAAACTGCGCTTGCCGATGGCCACGTGGACGATGCCCGCCTTCTCCACCCGGAACTCGACCTTACCCGCCTTGACCTCGCGCACCGCTCTTCCGATGTCGAAGGTGACGGTACCGACCTTGGGGTTGGGCATGAGACCGCGCGGGCCGAGGATCTTCCCGAGGCGGCCGACCACGCCCATCATGTCCGGGGTGGCGATGGCGGTGTCGAAGTCGAGCCACTGCTCGTCCTGGATCTTCTTGGCCAGGTTCTCGGCGCCGACGTGGTCCGCCCCGGCGGCCTCCGCCTCCTTGGCCTTGTCGCCCTTGGCGAACACCAGCACGCGGACGCTCTTCCCGGTGCCGTGCGGCAGGACGACCGTCCCGCGCACGTTCTGATCCGCCTGGCGCGGATCCACCCCGAGCTTCACCGCCAGCTCGACCGTCTCGTCGAACCTGGCCGCGCCCTCGGCCGCCAGCAGCGCGCGGATCGCCTCGTCGAGCGGATAGCGCCGCGCGCGGTCGATGCGCGCGGCGGCCGTCTGGTAGCGCTTGCTTCGCTTCGCCATCGTCGCCCCTAAACCACGTCGAGGCCGAGGCTGCGGGCGGTGCCCTCGACCGTCTTGATCGCCGCCTCCAGGCTGGCCGCCGTCAGGTCGGGCATCTTGATGCGCGCGATCTCCTCGACCTGCTGGCGGGTCACCTGGCCCACCTTCAGCTTCCCCGGCTCGCTGGAGCCCTTCTCGATCCCCGCCGCGCGCTTCAGGAGCACCGCCGCCGGCGGCGTCTTGGTGATGAAGGTGAAGGAGCGGTCGGCGTAGACCGTGATGATGACCGGGATGACGAGCCCCCCTTGGGCCTGCGTCTGAGCGTTGAACGCCTTGCAGAACTCCATGATGTTCACGCCGCGCTGCCCGAGCGCCGGCCCGACCGGCGGGCTCGGGTTCGCCTGCCCGGCCGGGATCTGGAGCTTGATCTCCGCGATGACCTTCTTGGCCATGGGTCGTTCTCAGGCCTTCTCCACCTGCACGAAGTCGAGCTCGACGGGCGTGGCGCGTCCGAAGATGCTGATCAGCACGCGCAGCTTCCCCTTGTCCGGCTTGACCTCCTCCACCACGCCGTTGAAGTCCTGGAAGGGGCCGTCGATCACCTTCACCTGCTCGCCCTGCTCGAAGAGGACCTTGGGCTTCGGCTTGACCGCCCCCTCGGCCATCTGCTGCGTGATCTCGCGCACCTCGGCCTCGGAGATGGACGGGGTCGAGCTCGGATCGGTCGCGCCGCCGAGGAAACCGGTCACCTTGGGCGTCGACTTGACGATGTGCCAGGTCTCGTTGTTGAGCTTCATGTTGACGAGGATGTAGCCGGGGAAGAACTTGCGCGACGAGGTCTTCTTCTTCCCCTTGACCAGCTCGACCACCTTCTCCGACGGCACCAGGATCTCGCCGAACAGCTCCGGCTTGCCGAGCCCGCGGATGCGCTCCTCGAGCGCCGCCTTCACCTTGTGTTCGTAGCCGGAGTATGTGTGCACCACGTACCAGCTCCGCTCGTCCTCTGCCGTCATGACGGCTTGAGCGCCCATTGAACGAGCCAGGCAAGCGCCGCGTCGACCACCCCGAGGTAGAGCGCGACGATGACCACGCCGATGATGACGACCACCGTCGCCGCCTGCGTCTCCTTGCGGTTCGGCCAGTGCACCTTCTTGAGCTCGATCCAGCACTCCTCCAGGAACTGGCGGGAGCGCGTGACCGGTTGCTTGAGCGATTCGAGAGCGTTCATGGCGTCAGGACGCGGGTCAGGCAGGATTCGAACCTGCAACCCCCGGATTTGGAGTCCGGTGCTCTAGCCGTTCGAGCTACTGACCCGGCAGGCCGGGACCGCCGCCCGGCTCGCGCTCCTAGACCTTCCCCTCCTTGTGGAGCGTGTGGCTCCGGCACGCCGGGCAGAACTTCTTCAGGGCGAGCTTGTCCGTCGTCAGCTTCTTGTTCTTCGTGCTGGTGTAGTTCTTCCGCTTGCACCCGTCGCACACGAGCGTGATCAGATCGCGCATCTAGCTCTCCCGGCGCCCGAAGCCCACGACCGGATTCGAACCGGTGACCTCTTCCTTACCAAGGAAGTGCTCTGCCGCCTGAGCTACGTGGGCAAGCGGGAGACGGGAATCGAACCCGCGACCCCGAGCTTGGAAGGCTCGCGCTCTACCACCTGAGCTACTCCCGCGCCGCATGTTCTCGTCGTTCTGCCGTGGCGAATGGAGAGGGGAGGATTCGAACCTCCGTAGGCATTCGCCGGCAGATTTACAGTCTGCTCCCTTTGGCCACTCGGGTACCTCTCCGCATCGGCTCCGACTCCCGCGGCTGGAGCCGATGGTCGGAGTCGAACCGACGACCTGCTGATTACAAGTCAGCTGCTCTACCCCTGAGCTACATCGGCGGGCCACACCACCCCTCCGGCGCGAGCCAGCGTTCCAGAACTTTCCCGCGCAACCTCCTTGGCCGCGTCCCGGGCCGTGCGGCGGGACCCGGCAGTGGCGGGGAGCACGCCCCCGTCCGTGAATGACCGTAAACGCGCATTCTTACTCTCGGCAAGAAAGGCTGTCAAGGAACGAACGCGCGGAAACGGAGTTATGAACCGCGCCGCCGAGCGGTCAGCTCGTAGAGCGCGATCGCGACCGCCACCCCGACGTTGAGCGAGTCGATGCCGGGCGCCATCGGGATGTACGCCATGAAGTCGCAGGTCCGGCGCACGAGCGGTCGGAGCCCCTCGCCCTCCCCGCCGGCCGCCAGAGCGGGGCGGGCCGGAGGCTCCAGGCGCGCCAGCGGCGTCCCGCCCCGGGGCGAGAGCCCTACCAGCCAGAAGCCCGCCGCCTTGAGCGCCTCCATGGCCCGCACCAGGTTGGGGACCTGGACCAGCGGGAGCCCGAAGAGGAGGCCCGCGGACGCGGCGGCCACCACCGAGGTGACGCCGGCGCTCCGATCGCGGGGCAGGACGACCCCACCCACGCCGAGGGCGCGGGCCGTGCGCAGGATGGCCCCCAGGTTGCGCGGGTCCTGGATGCCGTCGAGCACGAGGGCGCTCGTGCAGCTCGGGGCGAGGAGCCGCTCGAGCGGCGCGTAGACGAAGGGAGGCGTGACCGCGACGGCCCCCTGATGGTGCGGCGAGCCGGCCAGCCGCTCGAGCGCCGCCCGCTCCCCGGTCTCCACCCGCACGCCGCGCGCCCGCGCGGCGGCGGAGACCTCGGCCTCGCGCGGCCCCCGTCCAAGACAGAGACGATCGACCGGCCCGCCGCTGCGCAGCAGCTCGAGCACCGCGTTCGCGCCGTAGACGACCAGCGGCGCCTCGGGCCCGCTTCGGGTTGTCCGGGGCCGGGTCATCGGCTACACGGCGGTTGTGGGAAAGATCGTCCACCGCTACGTCTTCCGCGAGATCCTGGTGCCATTCCTCTTCGGCCTCTCGCTGTTCACCTTCACCCTGCTGATCGCCCGCCTGCTCAAGCTGATCGAGCTGGTCGTGACCCGCGGGGTCCCGGTCCTGAACATCTTGAAGCTGCTCAGCTACATCATGCCGGCCTTCCTCGAGGTCACCGTGCCGATGGCGATGCTGCTCGCCATCCTGGTCGCCTTCGGCCGTCTCTCCGCGGATTCCGAGATGGTGGCGCTGCGCAGCTCGGGGTTGAGCCTCTATCAGCTGATCGCACCGGTCGCCATCTTCGCGCTCCTCGCCACCGCGGCGACCGCCGCGCTTTCGCTCTGGGCCCGGCCGTGGGGCAACCGCGCGCTCAAGACGGCCCTCTTCGACCTGGCCCGCGCGCGCGCGAGCGCGGGCATCAAGGAACAGATCTTCAACGACGACTTCCCGGGGCTGGTGATCTACACCGAGCACACCGACGCGACCAACGACCGCCTCCGGCACGTGCTCATCTCCGACGAGCGCGACAGCACCCAGCACAACACGATCTTCGCCCGCGAGGGGGCCATGGTCTCCAACCCGGCGACGCAGGCGGTGACGCTCCGCCTGCGCGACGGCTTCATCCACACCACCGACGGACGCGCGGGCACGGAGTACCAGACCCACTTCCAGTTCTACGACGTCAACCTCGACCTGCGCCAGATGATCGAAGGCGCGCGCCAGCGCGAGCGCGACCCCAAGGAGCTGACGCTCGCGCAGCTCGGGCGATCGATCGTCGCCAAGCGCGCGGCCGAGCTCCCGTTCATCCCGGAGCTGGTCGAGTACCATCGCAAGTTCTCGATCCCCTTCGCGTGCATCGTGTTCGCCCTGGTCGCCGTGCCGCTCGGCGTGCAGCCGGTCCGCGCCGCCCGCTCGCGCGGCTTCACCCTGAGCCTGGTCATGATCTTCGCCTACTACGTCCTCCTCTCGTTCGGGCAGGCGCTGGCCGAGCAGGCGCTCGTGTCCGCGGCGGTCGGGCTCTGGCTGCCGAACGCGGTCTTCGCGGCGCTCGGCGCCTACCTCTTCGAGCGCGCCGCCCGCGAGCGGACGCTGGACCAGCTCGAACGCTTGCAGAGCGGGCTCGCCGCCCTGCGCGACTGGCTGCTCGGGCGCCTCGGCGCGGAGGCCGCGCCGTGAGCGCGGCCCGGCGCCTCCTCCTCCCCGTCGTGGGCCGCCATCTCGTGCGCGAGTTCCTGGCGCCGTTCGCGCTCAGCCTGGCCGGGTTCGTCGTGATCTACATCACGGCCGAGTTCTTCGACCGCCTGGACAGCTTCCTGCGCCACGACGTCGGCAGCGGGGCGATCGTGCGCTACTTCGTCTTCAAGCTGCCGCTGGTGGTGACGCAGGTGACACCCTTCGCCGTGCTGGTCGGCGCCCTGGTCGGCCTGGGGCTCCTGGCGCGCCAGAACGAGTTCGTGGCGCTCCGGGCCTGCGGCGTCAGCGCCTGGCAGATCGCGACGCCGCTCCTCGTCCTCGCGGCCCTGATCAGCGCCGGCGCCTTCACCTGGAACGAGATAGTCGTGCCGTACAGCGCCCACCGCTGGCACGAGATCGAGAACCTCGAGATCAAGCGGCGCGGCCCGGCCAGCGTATTCGCGGGCCGCGAGATCTGGTTCCATGGGCGCGCCGGCTTCTACAACATCGACCGCGTGTCGCCGCGCAAGAAGACGCTCTGGGGCCTCGCCGTCTACCAGCTCGACCCCGATTTCCGGCTCACGCGGCTGATCGAGGCCGACTCCGCCACCTGGGACGGCACGCGCTGGCAGCTGAGCGGTGCGCGCACGCTCGAGTTCACCGCGGACGGCACGCGCCAGCGGCAGGCCGCGCCGCCCGGCTTCACCATCCCCGAAACGCTCGAGGACTTCCGCGCCGTGTCGGTCGAGCCGGAGGAGCTGAGCTACGGAATGCTGCGCCGCCAGATCAAGGACCTCCGCCGCAAGGGGGTCGACACGCACGAGAGCCTGGTCGATCTCCACCTGAAGCTCGCCTTCCCCGCGGCGAGCCTCATCATGATGTTGCTCGCCGTGCCCCTCGCGGCGGCCGGGACACGCGTCACCAGCTTCGCCGCGAGCGTCGGCCTCGGGCTGGCCGTCGGCTTCGCCTACTTCTTCCTGGTCGCCTTCACCCGCCCGCTCGGCCAGACCGGCTCGCTACCCCCCGCGCTGGCGGCGTGGACCGCCAACGTCGTCTTCGCGCTGGTCGGCGGCTTCTACCTGCTCGGCACGGAGTGAAGGAGGCCCACTGGACGGACCCCCGGACCCGTTGGGGACGGCCCGAGAGGCCTCACGGCACCAGCGCGGGCGCCTCGAGCCCCGTGGTCTCGGGGAGGTCGAGAATCACGTTGAGGCACTGCACCGCCTGGCCCGAGGCTCCCTTGCCGAGGTTGTCGATGGCCGTCACCACGATCGCCTGACCCGAGGCGCCGTCCCAGCGCCAGCCGATGGCGCAGCGGTTGGTGCCGCGCACGTCCCGCAGCTCGGGCGGCGCGTCCTCGCCGCGCAGCACGACGAACGGCTCGCCGTCGTACGCGCCCTGGAAGAGCTCCGCGAGCCGCGGCCGCGCGCCCCCGGTGCGGACGTACATGGTGCAGAGCAGGCCGCGGCTCAGCGGCAGCAGGTGGGGCACGAAGAGGGCCCCTCGGGCGGCCCCCGCTGCGCGCAGCTCCTGGTCGATCTCTGGCCCGTGGCGGTGCTCGCCGATCGCGTAGGGCCGGAAGTTCTCGTTCACTTCGGCGAAGAGCTGGTCCACCTTCACGCCGCGTCCGGCGCCGGTGGTGCCGGACTTGGCGTCGATGACGACGGGCTCGCGCAGCAGTCCGGCCCGCGCCAGCGGCACGAGCCCGAGGAGCGCGCCGGTGGGATAGCAGCCGGGACAGGCCACGATGCGGGCCGCGCGCAGACGCGCCCGGTACAGCTCGGGCAGGCCGTACACCGCCTCCGCGAGCAGCTCGGGCGCCGGGTGGGGCGTGTACCAGCGCGTGTACACGGCCGCGTCGCGCAAGCGGAAATCGGCGGAGAGGTCGATCACGCGGCGGCCGCGCCGGACGAGCTCCGCCACGACCGGCGCGGCCGCCCCGTGCGGCAGCGCCGTGAACACGATCTCGGCGGCGGCCGCGACCTCCGCAGGCTCGGGCGCCCGCAGCGGCGTTTCCACGATCCCGGTGAGGAAGGGGTAGACGTCCGCGGCGCGCCGGTCGCGGTACTGCTCCGAGGAGAGGAAGGCGAGCTCGACGGCGGGATGCCGCGCGAGCAGGCGCAGCAGCTCCACGCCCGTGTAGCCGGTCGCGCCGAGCACGGCGACCGGCACGCGCGTCGCCGGCGCCCGGCTCGCCTCCATGGCCGCGCACAGTATGCGACGAGGGCGCCGGGCGCAACGACGCGCGCGGCCGGGCGGCGACTCAGCGCTTCGAGTACTGCGGCCGCTTGCGCGCCTTGTGGCGCCCGTACTTCTTGCGCTCGACCTCGCGCGGATCGCGCGTGACGAAGCCGGCCTTCCTGAGCGGCACGCGCAGCGCGGGGTCGGCCTCGAGCAGCGCGCGCGTGATGCCGTGGCGGATCGCCACCGCCTGCGCCGACACGCCGCCCCCCTGGACGCTCACGTCGACACGATACTGGCCGGCGGTCGAGGTGACCTCGAAGGGCTGGTGCACGATCATGCGCGAGGTCTCGCGCCCGAAGTAGGCCTCGAGCGGGCGCGCGTTCACCACGATCTCGCCTGCCCCCGGCTGGAGGCGAATGCGGGCGACGGAGGACTTCCGCTTGCCGGTCGCCCAGATGACGGAGGCTCGGTCGGGACTCATCGGCTTCTCACCTGCTCTCGGGCATCGGCACCGGCTTCTGCGCCTGGTGCGGATGGTCGGGACCCGCGTAGACCTTGAGCTTGGTCGCCAGGCGCCGGCCGAGGCGGTTCTTCGGCAGCATGCCGACGACAGCGTCGCGCACGAGGCGGATCGGATGCCGGGCCAGCACCTCGCCCGCGCGCGCCCGCCGCACGCCGCCCGGATAGGTCGTGTGACGGATGTACTCCTTCTTCTCGAGCTTCTCGCCCGTCAGCCGGATCTTGGCCGCGTTGACGACGACCACGAAGTCGCCCGCGTCGAGGTGCGGCGAGAACCCCGGGTTGGTCTTCCCTCGCAGCATCGACGCGACCCGGGAAGCGAGGCGGCCGAGGACCTTACCCTCGGCGTCGGCGACGTACCAGCGGCGCGCGGCGCGCGCCGCCTCGGTGCTGAGGCTCCTGGTGGTTCGGGTGAGGGACATCGGCGTCAGGCGCAAGGCAGCGACGGGACCCGCGGACAACCGTCGCTGCCGGGGTCCCGCCGCAAGTGGCGGGGCCGACGAGACTCGAACTCGCGACCTCCTGCGTGACAGGCAGGCGTTCTAGCCAACTGAACTACGACCCCGTGAATCCCGCAGCTCGGCACCGGGTGCTCCTAGCGTAGTGCCGGGCGTCTTGCAATCGGCGGCCGCGCCCACGGTGGCGTCGCGCCGCCGCGTCTCGCGACGGCAGGTTGAGCCAGCCGCGGTCGTCGCGCTAGAAGCGACCGGAGCCGGCCGAAACGTGCTCGGATGACCTGCCCGCGCTGCCAGCACCTGAACCGCCGGGAGGCTGCGTTCTGCGCGGAGTGCGGGGCGAGGCTCGCGATTGTCTGCCCCGGCTGCGGCGGGGCGCTCCAACCGGGCGCGAAGTTCTGCGACGCCTGCGGGAAGCCGGCCGCGGCGCATGCAGACGTCGCCGCGCGTAGCCCTCGCACCTACACCCCGAAGCACCTCGCCGAGCGGATCCTCACCTCGCGCGGCGCCCTCGAGGGCGAGCGCAAGCAGGTGACGGTGCTCTTCGTCGACGTGCAGGGTTCGATGGAGCTGGCGGCGCAGGTCGATGCGGAAGAGTGGCACCGGATCATGGACCGCTTCTTCACCGTCCTTGCGGAGGGGGTGCACCGATTCGAGGGTACGGTGAACCAGTTCACCGGCGACGGGATCATGGCGCTCTTTGGCGCGCCGCTCGCCCACGAGGATCATGCGCGCCGCGCCTGCTACGCGGCGCTGCATCTGGCCGAGGCGCTCGGGCGCTATGCCGGCGAGCTGCGTCGGAAGGGAGGCCTCAACTTCACCGTGCGCATGGGGCTCAACTCCGGCGAGGTGGTGGTCGGCAAGATCGGCGACGACCTCCGCATGGACTACACGGCTCACGGTCAGACCGTGGGGCTCGCGGCGCGCATGGAGCAGCTCGCCGAAGCCGGGCGAATCTACCTCTCGGAGCACACGGCCCGCCTCGTCGCGGGCCTGTTCCGTCTCCGGGACCTGGGAGAATTCACCGTGAAGGGCGTCCCCGCGGCGCTTCGCATCCACGAGCTGGAGGGTGTCGGCCCCTTGCGAACGCCTCTCGACGTCTCCCGCGCGCGCGGGTTCTCGCGCTTCGTCGGCCGCGACGAGGAGCAGGCGATGCTCGAGGCGGCGCTCGGGCGAGCACTCGCCGGTAGCGGCCAGGTCGTCGGCGTCGTAGCCGAGCCGGGGGTCGGCAAGAGCCGACTCTGCCACGAGTTCGCCGAGCGCTGCCGGGCGCGGGGCATCCCGGTGCACGAGGCGCACGCCGTCGCGCACGGGATGATGGTGCCGTTGGTCCCGGTGCTGGAGTACCTGCGTGGCTATTTCGGCATCGCCGGGCCGGACCCGCCCCAGGTCGCGCGCGAGAAGATCGCCGGCCGGCTCCTCCTGCTCGACCCCGAGCTGGTCGATGGCCTGCCGCTCCTCTTCGACCTCCTTGGCGTCCCCGATCCCGAGAATCCCATCCCGCCTGGCGACGCGGAGGAGGAGCGGCGCCGGCTCTTCTCGGCCCTGCGGCGCGTGGTGCACGCCCAGAGTCACCGCGAGCCGGGAGTGAGTCTGATCGAGGACCTGCACTGGATCGATGACGCGAGCGAGGCCGTCGTGGAGAACTGGGTCGAGGCAGTCGGTGGGACGCGCACCCTCCTCGTGGTGAACTTCAGGCCCGGGTACCACGCCGGATGGATGCAGCGGTCATACTACCAGCAGCTTTCGTTGCTGCCGCTCGGGCCGGAGGCCATGGCGGAGATGCTCCGTGAGCTGCTCGGCACGCACCCATCGGTGGCGGACGTCGCGCGGAGCATCCGCGAGCGTGCCGCCGGGAACCCGTTCTTCGTCGAGGAGATCGTGCAGGCATTGGCGGAGACGGGGACCGTGGTGGGCGCAAAGGGGGCGTACCGCCTCGCCGGCTCCACGTTTGCGCTCGCGCTGCCGGCCACGGTCCAGGCCGCGCTCGCGGCTCGTATCGATCGTCTGGCGGAGCGCGAGAAGGAGGTTCTCCAGACGGCTGCGGTGATCGGCAAGGAGTTCCCCGAGCCGGTCCTGCGACATGTGGCCGCGCTGTCCGAGGCAGATCTCGCGGCCGCCCTGCGGGCGCTGGTCACCGCCGAGTTCATCCACGCGACGGCGCTCCACCCCGAGGCCGCATACGCCTTCAAGCACCCGCTGACCCAGGAGGTGGCGTACCACTCGCAGCTTGGCGACGGGCGTGCCCGGCTGCATGCCGCAGTGGCCGCCGCCCTCCAGGAGCTGCGCTCCGACCGACTCGGCGAGTCCGCCTCGCTCATCGCGCATCACTGGGAAGCCGCGGGCATGCGCTTCGAGGCGGCACGCTGGCACCGTCGCGCCGCCCTCAAGGTGTCGAGCATCCGCGTCGGAGGCTGGCGGCGGACCCGGGACGGGTGACCAAACCCGGCAGGCGCGCGTTATCGACCACCACCATCAGCCCGGTGCGGCGGACCTGACCGCTCGGACCGGACCAGCAGTGGGCGGTGCCGGGATCGAACCGGCGACCCCCGGCTTGTAAGGCCGATGCTCTCCCGCTGAGCTAACCGCCCATACCCCTTGGATAGGCGCAGTTACCGGCATCGGTCGCCGATCGCAAGCGCGCTTCTCCGCTGGCGTGTCAGGGGCAGCGGCACCACCTTGCGGCGCGCTCCCGGGTTGCGCACGTACGTGCGCGCGGCTGCGAGGCGCTCGCGGAGCTTCTCGACGTCGGCCAGGTTGTGATTCTGCCTCGCGCTCCCCCTTTGCTTTTCAGCTGGTCGGCGTTAGAACCCGTGCCGCGCGTGCCGAGCAAGCCCGTCCAGGTGCCGAGAGCGGCGCTCCTGATCGCGCTGGTCGCCTTCTTCGCGGGACGCCCCGCGGCGGTGAGCGCGTCGCCCGAGGCCGTCACCATCGTGCGGGACGCCTACGGCGTGCCCCAGAGCCGGTGGCGGATGCCGGCCCTCCTCGAGAGCTACCGGGACCTGGGCGCGATCAGCCCGCTCTTCGGGCCCACCATGATGGAGCGCGAGAATCGCGGCTCCTTCAACCTCGTCACCGAGCTCGGCCAGCCGGTGCGCGGCGAGATCATCGTTCCTCCCGGCGAGTCGGCGACATTCACCGGGGCGGACCTGGGACACGAGCCGCCGCACCTGCGCGACCAGCTCCCGCTGTACGAGGCGTTCCAGTACCGCCGGCAGCCGTTCACGGAAGCGGACCTCGAGGCGCCGCTTGCCATGGAGACGATCCCGGTAACGAGGCGCCGCTGATTGCGGCGCGGGGCGCTCACGCGCCTTGCCGATGCTCCGCAGTCGGCGGCGAGGCGCGCGGCCTGCGGTGGGAGGCCGATGCTCCCCCGCTGGGCTGACCGCCCGCGGTCGGTGTGCGCGTGCCCGCCCGGCGGGCCCGCGAGCGTGTCAGTTGAGCTGGTCCTTGAGCGTCTTGCCGGCCTTGAACTTCGCCGACTTGGAAGCCGCGATCTGGATGGTCTCGCCCGTCTTGGGGTTGCGGCCGGCGCGGGCCTTGCGCGCCGAGACGGCAAACGTGCCGAAGCCCGAGATGTTCACCTTGTCGCCGTTGCGGAGGGCGGCGACGATGTCGTCGAAGATCATGTTGACGGCCCGCTCGGCCTGGCCTTTCGGCAGGTCCAGCTTGCTCGCCATTCCGTCGATCAGGTCGGCCTTCGTCATGCCCCCTCCCCTAAGTCCGGCCCTTGCGCGCCGGCCGCTTTAGCAACCGACCTGTGCGGTGTCAATGCGTGACGATGTCGGGCGCGTCGGGCGATCCCGCCGCCTGGAAGGTCGTCGGCATCTCCTCGGCGGGCGGTGTCCCGGGCCTCTTCGGGTAGTTCTCCGGGTCCGCGAGCACGAGCGCCTTGCGCAGCACCTGGTCCATGTGCTCGACGAGCTCGATCTCGATCGACTTGAGGATGACGGCCGGTATCTCCCGGACGTCCTTCTCGTTTTCCACCGGGATGAGGACCTTCTTGATGCCGCCCCGGTGCGCCGCCAGGACCTTCTCCTTCAAGCCGCCGATGGGCAGCACGTTCCCCCGGAGCGTCACCTCGCCCGTCATGGCGAGGTCGTGCCGTACCGGGATGCGGGTCAGCGCGGAGACCAGGGCGGTCGCCATGGTGATGCCCGCCGACGGCCCGTCCTTGGGGATGGCGCCCTCCGGGATGTGAATGTGAATGTCGATCTTCTGGTAGAAGTCGCGCTCGAGCCCGAGCTCCTCGGCGCGTGAGCGGACGTAGCTCATCGCCGCCTGCGCCGACTCCTGCATCACCTCGCCCAGGCGGCCGGTGATCAGGAGCTTGCCCTTGCCGGGCATGATCTGCACCTCGGTGGCGAGCAGCTCGCCGCCCAGGTCGGTCCACGCCAGCCCGGTCGCCACGCCGATCTTGTGCTCGACCTCCGCCTTCCCGAAGCGGTAGCGCGGCGGACCGAGATAGGTGGACAGGGTCTTCGCCGACACGCGGATGCGGGCGTTGCGGTCCTTCTTCACCACCTCGACCGCGACCTTGCGACACACGCTGGCGATCTCGCGCTCGAGGTTCCGGACCCCCGCCTCCTTCGTGTAGTGGCGGACGATCGACATGAGCGCCGAGTCGGAGAGGGCGATGTTCTCGGGCTTCAAGCCGTTCGCCTCCTGCTGCTTCGGGATCAGGTAGCGCTTGGCGATGTTCAGCTTCTCGAGCTCGGTGTAGCCCGCGATGCGGATGATCTCCATCCGGTCCTGGAGCGGGCGCGGGATGCGCTCGAGCGTGTTCGCGGTGGTGACGAACATGACCTTCGAGAGATCGTAGTCGACGTCCAGGTAGTGGTCGTTGAAGGTGCTGTTCTGCTCGGGGTCGAGGACCTCGAGGAGGGCCGACGACGGATCCCCCCGGAAGTCGGTGGACATCTTGTCCACCTCGTCGAGCAGGAAGACCGGGTTGCCCGAGCCGGCGCGCTTCATGCACTGGATGATCTTGCCCGGCAGCGCGCCGATGTAGGTGCGGCGGTGGCCGCGAACCTCGGCCTCGTCGCGCACGCCGCCCAGTGACACGCGCACGAACTTCCGGCCGGTGGCGCGCGCGATCGACTTGCCGAGCGACGTCTTGCCCACCCCGGGGGGCCCGACCAGGCAGAGGATCGGCCCCTTGGTGTGACCGACCAGGCTCTGCACCGCGAGGTACTCGAGGATGCGCTGCTTCACCTTGTCGAGGCCGAAGTGGTCGTCCTCGAGGACCTTCTCCGCGTCCTTGATGTCGAGCTTGTCCTCCGTGTACTCGTGCCACGGCAGCGAGATGAGCCAGTCGATGTAGTTGCGGACGACGGTCGCCTCGGCGGACATGGGCGACATCATCTTGAGCTTCTTCAGCTCCTTCTCCACCTTCTCGCGCGCCTCCGCCGACATCTTCTTCTGCTTGATCTTCTCTTCCAGCTCCTGGATCTCGTTCTTGAACTCGTCCTTCTCGCCGAGCTCCTTCTGGATCGCGCGCATCTGCTCGTTGAGGTAGTACTCCTTCTGGGTCTTCTCCATCTGCTTCTTGACTCGCGTACGGATGCGCTTCTCGACCTCGAGGATCTCGATCTCGGACCGCATGAACCCGAGGACCTTCTCCAGGCGCTCGGCCGGGTTCGTCATCTCGAGGAGCGTTTGCTTGTCCTCGAGCTTGATGCCGAGGTGGGCGACGATCGTGTCGGCGAGCCGCGCGGGATCGTCGATCGAGGAGACCGACATGATCATCTCGGGCGGGACCTTCTTGTTGAGCTTCACGTAGTTCTCGAAGGTGGCATTGACGCTGCGGATCAGGGCCTCGACCTCGGTCGACTTGGTGCAGACCTCCTCGATGGCCTCGGCCTCGACCAGGAAGTACTCGGCGTTGCTCAGGTAGCGCGTGACGCGCGCCCGCTTCTTGCCCTCGACCAGCACCTTGACGGTACCGTCGGGCAGGCGCAGCAGCTGCACCACGGTGCCGAGCGTGCCGACCCGGTAGATGTCGTCCTCGGTGGGATCGTTGGTCTTGGCGTCCTTCTGCGCCGCGAGGAGGATGAACTTCTGCTTGTTCATCGCCTCCTCGAGGGCGCGGATCGACTTCTGGCGCCCGACGAAGAGCGGCACCACCATGTGCGGGAAGACGATGATGTCCCGCAGCGGCAGGAGCGGCACGCGGAGCCCGGCCGTCTGGGGCTGCGGCTCGCGCGGGTCCCGTTTCTCGTTCCGGAAAAGCATTCGTCCCCCGTTCCCTTACGCGGTCTCGGCCGCCTTCTGGAAGAGGATGATCGGCTGCTCCTTATTAGTGACGACCTCTTCCGAGATGAGGACCTCCTTGATGTTCGGCTGGGATGGGATGTCGTACATCACGTCGAGCATGATGTTTTCCATGATGGCGCGCAGCCCGCGGGCCCCGGACTTGCGCTTGAGCGCCTCGCGCGCGATCGCCGCGAGGGCGCCGTCGGTGAAGCGGAGGTGCACGCCCTCCATCTCGAAGAGCTTCTGGTACTGCCGGGTGAGGGCGTTCTTCGGCTCCTTCAGGATGCGGACCAGCGCCGTCTCGTCGAGCTCCTCGAGCGTGGCGATGACCGGGAGCCGCCCCACGAACTCGGGGATCAGCCCGAACTTGAGCAGATCCTCGGTCTGCACCTCGTGCAGGAGGTCGCTCATGCTGCGCTCGTCCTTGCGGCGTATATCGGCACCGAAGCCCATTCCCTTGACCCCGATGCGCCGGCGGATGATGTCGTCGAGCCCCACGAAGGCCCCCCCGCAGACGAACAGGATGTTGGTCGTGTCGACCTGCAGGAACTCCTGCTGGGGATGCTTGCGGCCGCCCTTGGGCGGGACGCTGGCGGTCGTCCCTTCGATGATCTTGAGCAGCGCCTGCTGCACGCCCTCGCCAGACACGTCGCGCGTGATCGAGGGGTTGTCGCCCTTGCGCGCGATCTTGTCGATCTCGTCGATGTAGACGATGCCGCGCTGGCACTTCTCGACGTCGTAGTCCGCGTTCTGGAGGAGCGAGAGGATGATGTTCTCGACGTCCTCGCCGACGTAGCCGGCCTCGGTCAGGCTGGTGGCGTCGGCGATCGCGAACGGCACCTGGAGGAAGCGGGCAAGCGTCTGCGCCAGCAGCGTCTTGCCGCAGCCGGTCGGCCCGACGAGCAGGATGTTCGACTTCTGCAGCTCGACGTCACCCGTCACGAGCTGCGAGTCGATGCGCTTGTAGTGGTTGTGGACCGCCACCGCGAGGATCTTCTTGGCGCGCTCCTGCCCGATCACGTACTGGTCGAGGACCTTCTTGATCTCGGACGGCTTCGGCACCGCCGAGGTGGAGGAGAGAGTCTCCTCCTGGTCGACCTCCTCCGCGATGATGTCGTTGCAGAGGTCGATGCACTCGTCGCAGATGTAGACCGTGGGGCCGGCGATCAGCTTGCGGACTTCGTCCTGGCTCTTGCCACAGAACGAGCAGACGAGGTTGCCCGTGCGATCGTCACCGTGCTTCGCCATGAGGCCCCCCTACGCCTTCGTGAGCTTGCCCGGCCGGGTCACGATGACCTCGTCGACGAGTCCGTACTCGACCGCCTGCTTGCCGGTCAGGAAGAGGTCCCGGTCGGTGTCCTTCTCGATCTTCTTGAGGCTCTGCCCGGTGTGCTTGACCAGGATGTTGTTCATCTGCTCGCGCAGCCGGATGATCTCGCGCGCCTGGATGTCGATGTCGGCCGCCTGGCCCTGCACCCCGCCGAGCGGCTGGTGGATCATGATACGGGCGTGGGGCAGCGCGAAGCGCTTGCTCTTGGTCCCCGCCGCGAGCAGCCACGCGGCCATGCTGGCCGCCTGCCCCACGCACAGGGTCGCCACCTCGGGCTTGATGTACTGCATGGTGTCGTAGATCGCGAGGCCGGCGGTCACCGAGCCCCCCGGAGAGTTGATGTACATGTAGATGTCCTTCTCCGGGTCCTCGGACTCGAGGAAGAGGAGCTGGGCCACGACCAGGTTGGCGAGGTCGTCCCCGATCGGGGCACCCAGGATCACGATCCGGTCGCGCAGGAGGCGCGAGTAGATGTCGTAGGCCCGCTCGCCGCGACCGGTCTGCTCGATGACGATGGGAACGAGATTGGCGTGCATGGGCGGGGCCGCTTCGTCGCTGCTAGCGCGGATTGTACCGGGTTTGGTTTTCATGGGCAACGCTTTCCGCCGGTGATGACGGCATGACTCTTGCAGCAGCGAGCACCCCTGCAAGGGCGCGATCACGCACCAGCTTCGCCCGCAGCGCGGCGCGCGCCTCGGGACGCTCGTAGAAGGCGCGCACGCGCTCAACCACCTGCCGCTCGCGCGCCGCGATGCCATCGACCTCCGCATGGAGCTCGTCGTCGTTCACCGCGATCCCGTCGCGCGCCGCGAGCGCGTCGAGCAGGAGCTCGGTCCGCACCTGCCGCTCCGCGCGCGGCCGGAGCTGCTCCCGGAGGCGCGCGAGCGCCTGCTCGCGCTCCGCGCCCTCGGGCAACCGGAGGTCGAGGGTCTGAAGGAGCGCCTCGGTCCGGCGCTCGACGAGCGTCGAGGGCACGTCGAAGGTGTGGCGCGCGAGCAGCTGATCGATGAGCGCCTCGCGAACGGCGGCGTCCGCGCGCGTCGCGGCTTCCTGCTCGAGGTCCGCCCGCACACGCGCGCGCAGCGCCGCGAGCGACTCGCACTTGCCGTGGTCGCGGGCGAAGTCGTCGTCGAGCGGCGGCAGCTCCTTCACCCGCAGCTCCTTGACCTCCACCTCGAACTCGGCGGTCTTCCCGGCGAGCCCCGTGTTGGGATGGTCCGCGGGATACGGGACGCGCAGCGCGAGCCGGGCGCCGCGGCTCTGGCCCACGAGCTGGCGCTCGAGGGCGAGCGGGAAGCTGCCCGAGCCCGCCTCGAGGAGGACGCCCTCGCGGCGCACGGGCTCGCCGCCCTCGAGGCGGCTGGTCAGGTCGACGAGCACCACGTCCCCCGCTTCGACCCGTGCGCGGTCCTCCACCGGGCGGAGCTGGGCGACGGACTCCCTCAGCCCGCCGATGGTCTGCTCGACGTCCGCGTCGCTCACGCGCGTCGCGGGCCGCACGACCTGAAGGCCGCCCAAGTCGCCGAGCGCGATCGCGGGGCGCACCTCGACGGTGGCCGAGTAGCGCAGCGCCGCGCCCGGCGTGATCGGCTCTGCGTCGATGTCGGGGGTGCCGACGACCGCCAGCCCGTGCGTCTCGACCGCACGATGAAAGGAGGCCTCCACCAGCCGCCCCAGCACCTCGCGCCGCACCTCCTCGCCGAACGCGCGCTCGAGCACGGGGCGGGGGGCCTTGCCCGGGCGGAAGCCGCGCAGCCGCGCCCGCCGACCGACCTCGTGGAAGGTGCGGTCGAGCTCGGCCTGCACCGCGGCCGCGGGCACCTCGACCTCGAGGCGCTTGCGGACCGGGGTCAGGTCCTCGAGCGTCGCCGTGGACTGGTCCATCACGTCACGCGCACCGGGGTCTCGCGTGCGAGAGGGGGGACTCGAACCCCCACGGTTGCCCGCGAGATCCTAAGTCTCGTGCGTCTACCAGTTCCGCCACTCTCGCGTCCGTGGGCCCACCCATAACAACGGCCCCGGGCCGAGACAAGCTCCTTCGCCCGCCCTCCTATTCCGATGGTATGCATCGCATCGTCCATGCGTGCGCTGCGCTTCGTGCTCGACCCCTCGCTCACCGAGCTCGGCTACCGCTGCTACCCCGATGGCTGCCCGCGCGGCCGCACGTGCTGCGTCGGGCTCGTGGTCGAGGTCTCGAGGCGCGAGGTCCGCGCCATCGACACGCTGATGGACGAGCTCGCGCGTCTCGCACCGGGGCTGCGCGACGGTCAGGGCTTCGAGAACGTCTTCGTCGACGATCCTCCCGACATGCTGATCGAGTCCCGCGCCGACGGCAGCTGCCCGTTCCTCTTCCGCACCCGCGCCCACGCGCTGTGCGCGATTCACAGCGTGGCGCTGCGCACGGGCCGGCGGGTGGCGGCCTTCAAGCCCTCCGCCTGCCGCCACTGGCCGATCGTGCTCGAGCCCGACGGTGAGCGCGTGCGCATCACGGTCGAGCGGGCGGCGAGACGCATGGGCTGCGTCGCGCCCGTCGCCGAGCTGCCGGGTCAGCCGACCGTGCTCGCGGCGTTCCGGAGTGAGATCGCCGCGCTGTGCGGGGAGGACGTCCTCCTACGCGCGTTGCCCCCGGGCGGCACCCGATGACCCGATCCGAAGACACCCCGCCGCGACGCACCGCGATCGGACCCCGGCACGAGCATTGCTTTTCGCGGCGGCAGTCGAATGGGGACTTGCCGCCCGCGCAGGCAGACGGGATTCGAGCGACAAAAAGATGACGATCGCCGCCGCGAAGACGCCGCCCGTCCGAACCGAAGCGGGCGGGTCGGCGGACGACCGGAACTTCGATCATCTCCACGCTCGCGGACGCGCCGGTCTCTGGGCCTTCTTCGTCGCGGTCACGGTTCTGACCATACAGGACTTCCGGCTGCCGAACGGCGGACCGGTATCCTTGCATCTCGTCCGTCTCGTCGAGTTCCTGCTCATTGGCGGCGGCGCGGTGGTGAACCGGCGGCGCCCGCCCCCCCGCCCCGCCATCGCGGTCGGCGTCACCCTCGTCAGCGGCATCTACATCACCTCCGCGATCAGCGGCTATCTCCGCAACGACGCCCAGACTCAGCTCGTCACCGATCTCGCAATCGCGTTCGCGACGGCGACGACGATGCCGTGGGGCCCCTGGTGGCAGCTGATCACACTCCTGGCGGCGGGTCTCTCCGCCGCCGTCGGGTGGCTCCTGGTCTACGGCACGTTCGGCAACGTGAGCGTCCATCTGCTGACCGGGATCGCCATCGCGTACCTCGTGTCGATCTACATCGCGTATCAGCTGCAGCACTACCGCGCCGAGCGAGACGACGCCGAGGGTGCGCTGCGGGCCAGCGAGGAGCGCTTCCGGGCGCTCATCGAACGGGGCTCGGATACCATCACGATCGTCGATGCCGCCGGCAGCATCCTCTACGAGAGCCCATCGATCGAGCGCGTGCTCGGCTACCGGCCGGGAGAGCTGATCGGCCGCCCTGTGCTCGATTATATCCATCCCGACGACGTCGCACGCGTTCGCTCACTCGCGCTCGGTGCCCGCGAGACGGCCTCGATGGAGTGTCGCTCCCGGCGCAAGGACGGCACGTGGTGCGACATCGAGGCCGTCGGGAGAAATCTCCTCGACTACCCCGCCGTCCGCGGCATAGTCATCAACTGGCGCGACGTCGGCGAGCGCAAGCGCGCCGAGCACGAGCGGGCCGTCTACATGCGCGATCTCGCGGAGGCGCGCGATACGGCGCTGGCGGCGACTCGGGCGAAGTCGGACTTCCTCGCGAACACGAGCCACGAGATCCGGTCGCCCATGCACGTCTTCATCGGCATGACCGACATGGCGCTCGACACCAACCTCGAGCCGGAAGCCCGGGAGTATCTGGGGCGCGCACGCTCCGCGGCGGTGGCACTCCTCGCCATCATCAACGACATCCTCGATCTCTCGAAGATCGAGGCAGGCAAGCTCGGGATCGAGAGCGGCCCGCTGGATGTCGGCGCAACGATCCGCGAGATCGCCCACCTGCTCGAGCCCTCCGCCGCCGCGAAGGGTCTCGCGCTCGCCTGCCGTGTCGATGCGGGCCTGCACCGCGAGCTCGCCGGTGACGCGGGTCGGCTCCGGCAGGTGCTCACGAACCTCGTGGAGAACGCGATCAAGTTCACCGAGCGCGGCCAGGTCGCGATCGAGGCCCGCGCAGTCCGCGAGACCCCGTCACACGTCGCCGTTCTGTTCGCGGTGCGCGACACCGGCATCGGCATCGCGCCCGAGCGCCAGACCGCCGTGTTCGAGAGCTTCACGCAGGCCGACGGCAGCACGACACGGAAGTACGGCGGAACGGGTCTCGGACTCACGATCTCGCGCCGGCTGGTAGAGCTGATGGGCGGTGAGCTCCGACTGGAGAGCACGGTGGGCCGTGGCAGCACGTTGTCGTTCACCCTGGATCTCACCCGCGGGCCCGAGGCGAAGGATGCCGTCGGCGAGCAGGGGGCAGTGCCCTCCTTTTCTACTTGTTCTTGTGGATCGGGTTGTTTGGGGGTATAGGGCCGTGCTCGGCTGGTCGGCCGATCCGTTCGCGCGGCTCCCCTGAGCGGCGGCTCACGCCCTGCACTCACGTAAGGAGCCCGTGAGAGGTGGGGTGATGAGTTTGCGGAGCGAAATCACGGAGGCGCAGAACGCCCGCGCGCGCCGACTACCTCGGACCGTTTCCTACCTCGTGGCCGTGTCCGCCGCGCTTGTCGCCGCCTTCGCCCGCTACGCGCTGGACCCGATCTGGGGCAGCAAGCTCCCCTACATGATGTTCTACCCAGCCGTCGCCTTGGCGGCGTGGTTGGGTGGGCTCGGTGCCGGGCTGGTCGCGACCGCCGTGTCGGCGGTGTGCGCGCTCCTGTTCCTCCCACCGCTCGGTTCGTTGCGGGTGGATGACCCCAGCGACTTCATCGGGCTCGCCGTCTTCAGCCTGATGAAGTCTCCGCGATCCTGACCTGGGCGCGAATGCTGCAACAAGGCATCCTCGGTTCCGACAGGGTTGCCCATGGGATGGAAGTGATCGAGCGGAGTGCGCGCAGCCAGGCGCAGCTCATCGAGGACCTCCTCGACGTATCGCGCATCGTCGCGGGGAAGATGCGCCTGGACGTGCGGCCGGTGATGGTCGCGCCGGTCATCGAGAAGGCGGTGGACATCGTGCGGCCGGCCGCCGACGCGAAGGGCGTTCGGCTGGAGATGGTGGTCGACACCGGGGTCGGCGCGGTTCTGGGCGACGCCGAGCGGCTGCAGCAGGTCCTTTGGAATCTGCTCTCGAACGCGATCAAGTTCACGCCGAAGGGCGGTCGCGTTCAGGTCGTGCTGGAGCCGGTGAACTCGCACATCGAGATCGCGGTGAGTGATACCGGGCAGGGCATCGACCCGGCGTTCCTGCCCTGCGTGTTCGAGCGGTTCCGACAGGCCGAGATGGGACCGAGCCGCGCACACGGCGGCCTCGGCCTCGGGCTCGCCATCGTCCGGCACCTCGTGGAGGCGCACGGCGGAAGCGTCCACGCGGAGAGTCCCGGCCCGGGCCAGGGTGCCGTGTTCACCGTGAAGCTCCCGCTGATGATGGCGCGGACGGCGGGCGAGGCGGAGCGCCGCCATCCGACGGCTGGGGTTGCCGGGAACGGGCCTCTGCAACGGCTCGATGGGCTGCGAATCCTGCTTGTCGATGACGAGCCCGACTCGAACGAGGCCGTGGGGAACTTGCTCGCGTCCTGCGGCGCAGACGTTCGAGAGGCCGCCTCCGCTGAGCATGCCCGCGACATCCTCGCCCGCTGGAAGGCGGACGTGCTCGTGAGCGACGTTGGTATGCGGCCCGCGGCCACAGCTACTTCTCGCCCGCCGTCGCTCGCCTGCTCGCCAACCGTGTCGTCGAGGGTGGCGAACAGAGGACCCTCCTGAGCGCCCGTGAGCGGGAGGTTGTCCAGCTCATCAGCGAAGGGAGACGGCTCCAGGAAATCGCGGCGAGGCTCTTTGTGAGCATCGACGACGGTGAAGACCCACCGGGCGAATGCGATGCGCAAGCTCGGTACCCGTACGACGGCCGAGCTGGTCCGCTACGCCATCAGAAGCGGTCTCTCCTCGTTCTGACACGGCTGGTCGTGCCGCGAGTCCGCGGCCGTCGGTCCGACCCCCTTCTCCGCCCGACCCCGGTGATGGCGCGGTGCACGTAGAGGTTCCTGGCGCGGAGACTCGTCGCGCTCGAGCTGGCCGACGATGACCGCGACTCGGGGCGGCGGCGCGTGGTCAGCAAGGGGAATCGCGAGCGCGCCGTGTTCGTCGGCAACGGGGCGCGCGATACCTTGCACGCCTGGCTGCGGCTGCGCGGCGCCGCAGCCCGCAACCACGTGATATTCCTGAGTGGGCCGCCGCGGATTCGAACCGCGGACCCGCTGATTAAGAGTCAGCTGCTCTACCAACTGAGCTAGCGGCCCAAAGGGACGAAGGACCGTCGGCTAGCCGCGGCCCTCCGACCGGCGCCTGGGGTGAGTGAAGGGACTTGAACCCTCGACCCCCGGGGCCACAACCCGGTGCTCTGCCAACTGAGCTACACTCACCATGGTTTCCATCTTCGTGTGCGGTCACCGACGCGCGCCAGAGAGGATTCGAACCTCTGACCCACGGCTTAGAAGGCCGTTGCTCTATCCACCTGAGCTACTGGCGCCGGTGTTCCATGTCGGGGCGAGCCGATTCGAACGGCCGACCACCTGCGCCCAAGGCAGGTGCGCTTCCAGGCTGCGCTACGCCCCGTCAAAGGTGATCCGACTCCCTAACACGGACTCCCGGCTCCACGCAACGTTGCGCGCTCACGACAGCGAGTCGGGCGCCGAGCGCCCGCGCGGCGCGTGCCCGGTGGCTGACGCGCTGCTTGTCCGCAGGCGAGGCCGCGGCGAAGGAGCAGCCGAGCTCGTCGGCGACGAACACGGGATCGTAGCCGAAGCCGCCGCCGCCGCTGGGGGCGGTCGCGATCCAGCCGCGGCACGTGCCATGGGCGGTCACCGCGTCGCCCCCCGGCCAGGCGAGGGCGAGCACGCAGCGGAAGCAGGCGCGGCGCGCCGCCCGCGGCACCGAACCGAGCGCGGCCAGGAGACGGGCCACGCGCGCGGCGTCGGTCGGCGCCCAGCGCGCCGAGCAAACCCCGGGCGCACCGCCGAGGGCCTCCACCTCGAGCCCCGAGTCGTCGGCGAGCGCCGGGAGGGCGGTCGCGGACGCCACGGCCCTCGCCTTGGCGAGCGCGTTCTCCAGGTAGGAGCCGCCCGTCTCCTCGGCGCCGACGACGCCCGGGAAAGCGGCGAGCGAGAGGGCCTCGACCGACCCCCATTCCGCCACCAGCGCGCGCAGCTCCTCGCCCTTGCCGCGGTTCGCCGTGGCGAGCACGAGCCGCGGCGGAATCATCCGCGGTTCGCGAGGACGACGCCCGCCTCGCGCAGCGTCGCACCCTGGAGCGCGGTCAGCTCGCGCACGCCCGCGCGCGCGACCCCGAGCAGCCGCGCGAGCTGGCTCTCGGTGAACGGCTTCCCCTCGGCCGTGCCCTGGACCTCGACGTAGCGGCCGGCACCGGTCATGACCACGTTCAGGTCGACCTCCGCGCGGCTGTCCTCGGCATAGGCGAGGTCGAGGAGCACGCGGCCATCGACGATGCCGGCGCTCACCGCGGCGACGCTGCCGGTGAGTGGCAGCCGGCGCAGCTCACCGGCGGCGCGCAGGCGCTCGAGCGCGAGCACGAGGGCCACGTAGCCGCCGGTGATCGACGCGGTCCGCGTCCCGCCGTCGGCCTCGATCACGTCGCAGTCGATCAGGATCGAGCGCTCGCCGAGGGCGGTCAGATCCATGACTGCCCGCAGGCTCCGCCCGACCAGACGCTGGATCTCGTGGGTGCGCCCGCCCGGACCGCGGCGCTCGCGCTCGATGCGCTCGCCCGCGCTGCGCGGCAACATGGCGTACTCCGCGGTGACCCAGCCCCGCCCCTGGCCGCGCAGGAAGGGCGGCACGCTCTCCTGCACGGTCGCCGTGCACACGACCCGCGTCGAGCCCATCTCGATCAGCACCGACCCTTCGGCGGGCGGGAGGAAGCCGGGCGTGAGCCTGACCGGTCGGAGCGTCCCCGCCCGGCGGCCGTCCGCACGGCGCCCGCCGCGCAGGCCCTCAACCATTTGGCTCGCTCGGCCGATATAGCAAGCGACGACGTCCCGGCACAGCGGAGCGCATAACATGTGCCGGCAAGGGCTGCCACGTTGATTGAGACCCGGGAGAGCGCCTGTTACTTTTTTAGCACACTGCCGATAAGGACGTCGTGAGCCCGGTCAACGGCAACCCAGAGGGTCATCCCTACCTGATCGGCGAGCACCCGCTCATCCAGAAGATCGGGCTGCTCGTCAAGAAGGTGGCGGTGACCGACGCCACCATCCTCATCTCGGGGGAGAGCGGCACCGGCAAGGAGCTGGTCGCGCGCGCGATCCACGCCGCGAGCCCCCGCGCCGATCGCCCCTTCATCCCGGTCAACTGCGGCGCGATCCCTGCCGAGCTGCTCGAATCCGAGATGTTCGGCCACGAGCGCGGCGCGTTCACGGGCGCGATCGGGCAGCGCGCCGGCATGTTCCAGCTCGCCAACGGCGGCTCGATCTTCCTGGACGAGGTGGGCGAGATGAGCCCCACCCTCCAGGTGAAGCTGCTGCGCGTGCTCCAGGACCGTGAGGTCCGCCCGGTCGGCGCCGACCGCGTGCTCAAGGTCGACGTGCGTGTGATCGCTGCCTCCAACAAGGAGCTGGCGGTGGAGGTCGAGACCGGGAACTTCCGCGAGGACCTCTTCTACCGGCTGCAGGTGATCCCCATCGTCATGCCCCCCCTGCGCGAGCGGCGCTCGGACATCCCCCTCCTCGTCCGCCATTTCCTCGACAAGCACAACCGCAAGCGGCCCGGCCGTCCCGCCGAGATCGCCGAGGAGGCGATGGCCCACCTCTGGGAGTACGACTGGCCAGGCAACGTGCGCGAGCTCGAGAACCTGCTCGAGCGCCTGGTGATCCTCTCCGAGGACGGCCGCATCGCGGTCGAGCACCTGCCGCCCAGCATCCGCTCCTTCATCTCCGAGAAGAAGATTCCGCGGCCGGCCCTGGGCGAGGACGGCCTCGATCTCAACAGCGCGGTCGAGGAGTTCGAGAACCGCCTGATCGAGGAGGCCCTACGCCGCACCAAGGGCAACAAGCAGGCCGCGGCACGCCTCCTCGGACTCAAGCGCACCACCCTGGTGGCCAAGCTCCGCCGCCGCCGGGGCGCCGCCGAGATCGACGACGAGCCGGAGGTCTCCGAATGACGACTACCACCGCGGAGGCGACCATCCTGGTCGTCGACGACGACGCCGACTGCCGCACGATCCTGGGCCACCTGCTCGAGCGCAGCGGCTACCACACCCGGCGCGCCGCCTCCGGCGAGGAAGCCGTGCGCATCGCCCTCGCCGAGCCGATCGACGTGATCCTCCTCGACGTGATGATGCCCGGCATGGACGGCTTCGCCGTGTGTGAGGCGCTGCACCAGGCGGGCAAGCGCATCCCCATCATCCTGCTCACGGCCCGTGACGACATTGACGTGCGCCTCGAGGGTATGCACCGCGGCGTGAGCGAGTTCCTGACCAAGCCGATCAACCGGATCGAGCTCCTCGCCCGGGTGCGCGCGCAGCTTCACATCCGCGACCTGGCGCGGCAGCTCGAGAGGGTCGAGGGCAACCTGCAGGCGCTCGGCCACCGTACGGCGCCCCGCTCCTAGCCAGGAGGCCGACCCCCGCCCGCGCGTTTGCGGCAAGCCCCCTTCTAAGTTAAATAGCTCTTCGTCGCGCCCGAGCGCGCGACCCAGGAGGTCCCGGGGTCATGGCTAAGGAAGACGACGTGCTCATCCAGCTCGCGACCCGCATCCCCAAGGGCCTGCACCGCGAGATCAAGCTGTTCTGCGTGCAACACGGCATCTCGGTCATGGAGTTCGTGGCCGCCGCCTTGGAGGAGAAGCTGCGCAAGAGCACGGTGCGTGCCGGCCGGCGCTCGCCCGCGCGGGGCTAGCGCAGGAACACCGGCCCGAGCCCGCGCGCGACGAGCGCCTCGGCGATCCGCGTCTTCACCGCGATCGTGCGGATCGGCATGTGCGGCACGATCGCCTCGAGGGCGAGGTGCCTGCGCAGCTCCTCGCCCTCGAGCTCGTTCACCAGGAGGCGGCGGGCGCCATCGATGACGCGCTCGTTGGCGGAGGAGACGAAGACGTTGGTCATGGCCAGGCGGAGCCCGTCGTCCTCGGGGCTGCCGTGGCCGGCGAGCAGCCGGGTGCGGTTCACCACGCTGTCCATGGCGTAGCAGTCGATGATCATGTTGGCGAGGATCTCGAGGTGCTGCTGCTTGTCCTTGAGCGAGGCGAGGTCCCGCTCGATGAGCACGCGCGCAGTGTAGGCGATCACCCGCTTCGCCACCTCCGCCGCGCGCAGCTCGCGCTCGAGCGGGCCCTTCACGGCGGGCGGCCAGCTCGCGCGGTCCGCGATCTCGCGATCCACCTGCTGAAAGAAGTCCGCGTACGGCAGCCGGCCCTGGCCGATGCGCTTCACCAGCGTCGCCGGGATGATGAGGCGGTTGATCTCGTTCGTGCCCTCGAAGATGCGGTTGATGCGCGCGTCGCGGTAATGCCGCTCGACCGGATACTCGGCCGTGAAGCCGTAGCCGCCCAGGATCTGGAGCGACTCGTCGGCCACGAAGTCGAGCGTCTCGGTGCCGAACACCTTCAGGATCGAGGCCTCGATCGTGTACTCCTCGACCGATTCACGCACCAGGCGCTCGGCGTAGTCGGCCCCCGACGGGTCCAGGCGCTCGGCCGCCGCGTCCATCAGGCCGGCCGTCCGGTAGCTCATGCTGTCGGCGACGTAGATGCGCGTCGCCATGTCGGCGAGCTTGCGCTGGATCATGCCGAAGCTCGCGATGGGCCGGCGGAACTGCTGGCGCTCCTTCGCGTACTGGAGGGCGACCGCCAGGCAGTCCTTGGCCGCCCCGACCGAGCCCGCGCCCAGCTTGAAGCGGCCGATGTTGAGGATGTTGAACGCGATCTTGTGCCCCTGCCCCACCTGGCCGAGCACCTTGTCGGTGCCGGCGCGCGCGTCCTCCAGGATCACCTGGCGCGTCGACGAGCCGCGGATGCCGAGCTTCTTCTCCTCGGGGCCGGTCGAAAGCCCGGGCGTGGCGCGCTCGACCAGGAAGGCGGTGAAGTGCTCGCCGCCCACCTTGGCGAAGACGGTGAAGAGGTCGGCGAAGCCGGCGTTGGTGATGAACTGCTTGGTGCCGCTCAGCCGGTAGCCGCCGTCCTCGGGGGTGGCCACCGTGCGGGCCGCGAGCGCGTCGCTGCCCGAGCCCGGCTCAGTGAGGGCGTAGGCGGCGAGCCACTCGCCGGTCGCGAGCCGCGGCAGGTACTTCTGCTTTTGCGCCTCGGTCCCGTAGTAGACCAGCGGCAGGGTTCCGATGCCCGTGTGGGCGCCCCACGAGACGCTGAACGAGGCGCACAGCGCTCCGTGCTCCGAGACCAGCATCGAGGTCGTCTTGCGCAGCCCGAGCCCGCCGTACTTCTCCGGGATGTCCACCATGAGCAGGCCGAGCTCGCCCGCACGCTTGAGCAGTGCCGGCATGACGCCCGCCTCCTTCGCCTCGATCTCCTCCAGGCGGGGCAGGACCTCGTTGCGCACGAAGTCCTCGGCGGTCTTGGCGTAGAGCCGGTCGTCGTCGGTGAAGTCGGCGCCCGTGAACTGTGGCACCGAGCCGACCGCCGCCACCAGCCAGGTCGCCCCCGCCACCTCGCCCGTCGCCTGCGTCTCGTCACCCATGTCCCGATCCCTCGCCCGTCACAGGCAGCGGGCGCGGGGCCGCCGCTCAGTCCGCGGCCGACAGCTCGGCGTCGGACGCCTCCCCGAAGACCCGTTGGCGCAGCCGGCCGGCATCGATGCCGAGCGCCTCACAGATGTTCTCGAAGGCGAACACGTCGCTGCGGTCGTCGGTGGTGAGCCAGGTGAGCGCCTCCCGCCGCAGGTTGAATGCTCGCCCGTGGGTCGCGCGAGCGTTCTTGAGGAAGGTCCGGATGCCGTCCTCCAAGACCGCCAGCAGGAGCCGGCGCTCGCCACAGGCCGGCTCGGCGCGCCGGTAGACGGCCTCGTAGCGCACGCAGATCTCGCCGTCGAAGCCGGACATGTCGGTTGCCGCGTGGCCCGCGTGGCTGAGCGCGGCGCGCCGGCGCGTCGTGGGGGCCGCGGGGCGCGCAGGAATCGCGGCGGGGGGCAAGGGGCTCGCCGCGCCGCGCCCGCCGTGGGCTGGGGTCCGACCCGCCCTCCGTGTGGCCATCCAACCCTAATAGTGCCGCGACGAGCGCCCGGGGGACAATCGTCGCCCTCGTGTATTTCGCACCCCAAAAGGTGGTGAGAAATCACGAAAATTCCATGCTCCGAAGGTCGGATGCGACCCGGAGGGGCGCTCCCGTGAGCTCCCGGACGCGCTCGAGCGGCACCCCGGGGGCCAGCTCGCGGAGGAGGAAGCCCTCGGGCTCGACCGTCAGGTAGGCCAGGTCGGTCACGATGTCTCGCACGCATGCAGGCGCGGTGAGCGGGTAAGTGCACTGGCGGACGAGCTTCGGCTCGAGGGCCCGCGTGGTGTGGTAGGTGACCACCAGCACACGCGCCCGGCCGGCGGCCAAGTCCATCGCGCCCCCGATCCCGCCCTTCCCGCTCGCCGGCACGTTCCAGTTGGCGAGGTCGCCCTTCTCGGAGACCTGGAAGGCGCCGAGCACGACCGTCGTCACGCGCCCGCCGCGCGCCATGCCGTGCGCGTAGAGGCTGTCGAAGAAGGATGCGCCCGGCAGCAGGCTAACGAGCTGCCCGCTCGCGTTGTAGAGGTCGACGTCCTCCTCGCCGTCCTCCACCAGCGGCCCGAAGCCGAGCATGCCGTTCTCGGAGTGGAGCACGATGTCGCGCGCGGCGCTGACGTGGTTCGAGACGAGCGTGGGCAGCCCGAGGCCGAGGTTCACGTACTCGCCGTCGCGGAGGAGGAGCGCCGCGCGACGCGCCATAAGGTCCGGCGGCAGGCCCCCCAGGTCCCGGCGCGGCGCCACGTGCACCGCGCGGCCGTAGCGGCGCGAGAGGGCGCGGATCTCCTCCACGTCGAGGGGGTGCTCGGTCCGCACCACACGGTCCACGTAGATACCGGGAGTCACCACGTACTCGGGGTCCATCGCGCCCGCGGGGACCACCTCGTCGACCTCGGCAAGCGTCACGCGACCGCCCGTTGCGAACACGGGATGGAGGTTGCGTGCGCCGCGCCGGTAGAGGAGGTTCCCGTGCCGGTCGGCGCGGTGGGCGCGCACGAAGGCGTAGTCGGCGGTGAGCGCGGTCTCGAGGATGTACTCGCGTCCGCCGAAAGTCCGCCGCTCCTTGCCCTCGGCGACCAGCGTGCCCACGCCGGTCGGCGTGTAGAAGGCGGGAATCCCGGCGCCGCCGGCCCGCACGCGCTCGGCGAGCGTCCCCTGCGGCACCAGCTCGAGCTCGATCCTGCCCGCCTTGATCTGCTCCTCGATCGGCGTCGGCCGCGTCGGGTAGGCGGCGAACGAGGCGATCACTCTTCGGATCAGCCCTGCTTCCGCGAGGAGCTGCGCCGAGAGCGGCCCCACGCCCGGCGTGTTGAAGATCACGGTCAGGTCGCGCGCGCCGTGGTCGCGCAGCGCGAGGAGCAGGCTGTTGGGCCAGCCCTGCACGACGCCGAAGCCGCCGAAGAGCAGCGTCGCCCCATCCGGCACGTCGGCCACCGCGGCGGCGGCGCTCTCGGCGACCTTGTCCATCGCGGCGGCTTCTGGTGTGCTGTCCACACTAGCCCGGCGGCCCCACGCGCGGCAACGGCCGCGCCTGGTTGACCCGCGTGCCGGCGCCCGGCTGATATGGCACCCTGCCACGATGGACCTTCAGGCGGCCATCGCCGAGCTCAAGCGCTCGAGCGACACCTTCGGCCCCTTCATCCGGGCGCAGGCCGAGCGCATCCCCGACCAGGTCGCGCTCAAGTTCGAGGACGAGACGGTCACCTACGGGGCCTACGACCGGGCCGTGAACCGGATCGCGGCGCGGCTCGGCCGCGAAGGCGTCGGCGCCGGCACGCCGGTCGCGATCCTCGCCCAGAACAGCCCGCTCTTCCTGGCAGCGCTCGGGGCGGTCGCGAAGCTCGGCGCCATCGGCGCGCTCATCAACACGCACGTCGCGGGCGCGGGGCTGACGCACGTGCTCGGTGTGTCGGGCGCCCGGACGGGCGTCTGCGACGCAGCCGCCCTCCCTGCCCTCGCGGCGGTAGCCGGCAGCCATGTCGTCCGGTTCCTCGCCGATGCGCCGCCGGGCACGGGGCTGCCCCGCGATGTCCGCCCGCTCGAGGAGTGGCGCGCAGGCCCCGAGGCGCCCGAGCCCGGGATTCCCGACCTCCGGGGCGGCGACGTCTTCATCTATATATACACGTCCGGGACGACCGGGTACCCGAAGCCGGCCATCGTGCGCCACCTCCGCTTCACCATGGGCGGGATCACCCTGGCCGGGCTCCTGGGCGTCGAGGCGGGCGAGACCATCTACGCGCCGCTGCCGCTCTACCACGGCGAGAGCCTCTTCGTGGGCTTCGCGCCCGCCTTCCGCTCGGGCGGCGCCTTCGCGTCGCGCCGGCGTTTCAGCGCGAGCGCATTCCTCGACGACGTCCGCCGGCACCAGGCGGTCGCCTTCGTCTACGTGGGCGAGCTCTGCCGCTACCTCCTCCGCCTCCCACCCACACCGCGCGACCGCGACCACCGCCTGCGCGTCGCCGCGGGCGCCGGCCTCCGCCCCGACATCTGGACAGCGTTCCGGGAGCGCTTCGGCATCGCACGGATCATCGAGATGTACGGCGCGACGGAGGGCAACGTGGCCCTGCACAACGCCGACGGACGCGTCGGCTCCGTCGGCAAGCCGCACCCGCTGCTCGAGGACACCGTCCGGCTCGCGCGCTTCGACCTCGCCCGCGGCGCGCTCGTACGCGGTCCGGACGGCTTCTGCATCGCATGCGCGCCGGGCGAGGCGGGCGAGCTCCTCGGCAAGGTCGGCGGCGCCATGGAGTACGACGGCTACACCGACCGCGCGGCGAGCGAGCGGAAGCTCGTGCGCGACGCCTTCGCGCGCGGCGACGCCTGGTTCCGCACCGGGGACCTGCTGCGCCAGGACGCCGATGGCTACTACTACTTCGTCGATCGCATCGGCGACACCTTCCGCTGGAAGGGCGAGAACGTCGCCGCGCAGGAGGTCGCCGACCTGCTCGCCGGCGCCCCCGGGGTGACGGAGGCGAACGTGTACGGCGTGCCGGTGCCGGGCGAGGACGGCCGCGCCGGCATGGCCGCCCTCGTCCTGGCCGAGGGCGCCCGCTTCGACGGCGCGGCGCTCTACGCGCACGCCGAGCGGCACCTGCCGGCCTACGCCCGCCCCGCCCTCGTCCGCCTGGTGTGCGAGATGGACGTGACCGGTACCCTGAAGCAGCGGAAGCTCGCGCTGGCCGCCGAGGGCTACGACCCGGCGCGCGTTGCCGACCCGCTCTTCGTGCGCGACGACGCCGCGCGCACCTACGTGTCGCTCACGCCCGCCGTGCTGGCGGAGATCCGGGAGGGTCGCCGGCGGCTCTGACCAGGCGCGCCGCCTCGGCGCGCAGCGCGGACTTGTCCACCTTGCCGCTCGCCTTCTCGGGCAGCTCGTCCTCGCGCCGGAGCCAGAGGTGGCGCGGGACCTTGTAGCTCGAGAGCCGGGCGCGGCAGTGGGCCAGGAGCTCGTCGGCGGCGACGGCCGACTTCGCGACCACGAAGGCGGCGACGTTCTCGCCGCGCGTCGGATGCGGAACGCCGACCACGTGCGCCGCGCCGACCGCCGCATGCGCGAGCAGCGCCGCCTCGACCTCGGCCGCGGCGACGTTGACGCCCGCGGTCTTGATCACGTCCTTCAGGCGCCCGAGGAAGTGGAGCGCCCCGCGCTCGTCGAGCCGTCCGAGGTCGCCGGTGTGGAAGAAGCCCTCGGGGTCGAAACACTCACTCGGCTCGTGGCGGTAGTAGTGCGCGAAGAGCGTCGGCCCGCGCACGCAGATCTCCCCTTCGCGCCCCGCCGGCAGCGCTTGACCGGTCTCGGGGGCGACGATACGGATCTCCTTCCCGCCCACGGGCGGGCCGTGGCTTCCGGCGCGCAGCGCGAGCGGTGCGTCCCACGGCCAGGCGGTGCACAGCGGCAGGGTCTCCGTCATGCCGTAGGTGCCGACGGCGCGGTGGTCGGGCGGGTAGAGCGCCGGCGCCCACTTGGTGTTCGCGCCGACCCCCTTCGTGAGCGCGAGGCGCGTCGCCGCAAAGCGCGGGTGCGCGATCAGCGCCTCGGCCTGGTGCGGCCAGGCGAAGAAGACCGTGCAGCGCTCCGCCTCGAGGAGCCGGAGCGTCTCACCCGGCTCGAACACGTCCTGCATGACGACCGCCCCGCCGCGCGCGAGCGTCGCCAGCGCGACCGCCACCAGGCCGCCGGCGAAGAAGAACGGCAGGTAGCCCCAGGTGCGGTCCTCGGGGGCGAGGCCGAGCACGGCGGCGATGTCGTCCGCCGCCCGGCAGAGCGCCCGGTGCACGTGGACCACGCCCTTCGGCTCGGCCGTCGTCCCCGAGGTGAAGAAGACGGTCGCCGGGTCGTCGGGCGCGACGGACGCCGCGGGCGGCGGGCCCGGCAACCGGAGCGGTCCGAGATCGACGGCGCCGCCCTCCGCCGCCGGCGTGAGCCACACCACCTCGCGCAGCGCCGGCAGCCGGGGCGTGCTCTCCTCGAGCCCCGCCACGTAGTCGTGGCGGAGAAAGCTCCGCACCGCGACCAGCACGCGCACCTCGGCGTGCGCGAGGCAGTACGCCAGCTCGCGCGGGCGGCCGAGCGTGCTGAGCGGCACGAGGAGGCCCCCCGCGCGCCACACGCCGAAGGCGGTCGCGATCCACTCCGGCCAGTTCGGCACGAGGAGGCCGACCCGCGTCCCGCGCTCCACCCCGCGCGCCGCGAGCCCGCGGCCGATGCCCGCCGACTCGGCCGCCAGCCCCGCGTAGGTCATGCGCCGGCGCTGCGAGACGAGCGCCTCGCGCGCGCCGAAGCGGGCGGCGAGGCCGTCCAAGAGGGCTGGGAGCGTCACCGGCTCATGCGGTCGCGCCCCCGTCGACCGGGAGGGCCACGCCGGTCACGAACGAGGCGTCGTCCGAGACCAGGAAGAGCGCCGCGGCGGCGATCTCCTCGGGGCGCGCCAGGCGCCCCATCGGCGAGCGCGCGGCGAGGGCGGCCATGCCGGCTTCCGGCACCGGCGCGCTCGCCACGAAGCCGCGCAGCATCGCCGTGTCGGTGCCGCCCGGGCAGAGACAGTTGACGCGGATGCCCTCGGGCGCCAGCTCCCGGGCGAGCGAGCGCGTCAGCAGGACGACGCCCGCCTTGGCGGCGCAGTACGCCTCGTTCATCACCTGGCCCTGGAGCGCGGACTGCGAGGCCAGGTTGAGGATCGCCCCGCCACCGCCCCGGCGGAGCGCCGGCAGCGCGTGGCGGCAGCCCAGGTAGACCGCGCGCAGGTTGACCGCCAGGAGCCGGTCCCATTCGGCGGGCTCTAGGCGCTCGAAGGGCACGAAGCGCCCCGCTCCGGCGTTGTTGACGAGGATGTCGAGCCTCCCCAGGCGCTCGACCGCGCCGCCGATCATGGCCGTGACATCCGCCTCACGGGTGACGTCGGTCGCGATGAACTCCGCCTGCCCGCCGCGCGCGCGGATCGCGGCCGCGGCCGCCGCACCCGCCTCGGCGGCGACGTCGGCGAGCAGCACCGCCGCCCCCTCGGCCGCGAAGCGCTCGGCGATGGCGCGGCCGATGCCGTTCGCGGCGCCGGTGACGATCGCGACGCGCCCGGCGAGCCGGCTCATGCCGCGAGCGGGTGGCGGGCGAGGAAGCGCAGCACGCGCTCCGCGAGGGGCTTCGGGGTCTCGAGGAAGCAGGCGTGGCCGGTCGCCGGCAGCACCGCGACCTCGCCGCGCGGCAGCGCCGCGGCGAGTGCGCGCGCGTAGCGCGGCGGCGTCAGGATGTCGTCCTCGCCGACGAGGACGAGGCTCGGGGTGCGCAGGAGGGACAGCAGGCCGAGGGCGTCGTGCGCCAGGCACGCGTCCACCTGCCGCTGGTAACCGGCCACCGACCTGAGGAACCCGCCCTCGCGCGCCGCCGCCTGGAGCGCCGCGACCTCGGGGGGCGGCGCCTCGAGGCAGCGGTAGGTGAAGGCCCAGGGCGCGAGCGCGGCCAGGAACTCCTCGGGCGAGAGCCGCTCGACCACCAGCCGCCAGGTGGCGAGGATGACGGCGAGGAAGGCGTCGGTCCGCCCCCAGGTGCTGATGAGCGTCAGCGTCGCGACGCGGGTGGGCGCCTGCAGCGCCAGGTGCTGGGCGATCGCGCCACCCATCGATGCGCCCACCACGTGCAAGCGCTCGATGCCGAGGTGGTCCATCACGCCGAGCGCGTCGGCCGCCATGTCGGCGGTGCCGTAGGACGCCTGCGCCTCGTCGCTCGCCCCCGCGTCGCGGTTGTCGAGGAGCACGAGGCGGTGGCGGCGCGCGAGCTCGCGGCGCACGGCGCCCCAGGCGTGGTGATCGCCGCCCAGCCCCATCAGGAGGAGCACGGGCTCCCCCGCGCCGTCGGTCTCGTGGAAGAGCTCGAGCTGGCCGATCCGCACGTGCGGCATGAAGCGACGAGTGTCGTCCAGCCGCCGCGCTCAAGTCAACCGGCGTGCGCTTCCGTCGGCTCCGGCCCGATGCTATGGCCGCGCCATGCAGGAGAAGTTCACGGCTCTCACACCCGAGCTCTACGAGTACCTCGTGGCCCACAACCCGCCGCCCGATCCGGTGCTGCGCGACCTCGCGGCCGAGACCGCCGCGCTGGGCCCGATCAGCGTCATGCAGATCGCGGTCGAGCAGGGCGCGTTCCTCACCTTCCTCGCCCGCGTGCTCGGCGCGCGGCGCGCGGTCGAGATCGGGACCTTCACCGGCTACAGCGCGATCTCGATCGCGCGCGGCCTCGCGCCGGACGGCACCCTCCTCTGCTGCGACCTGAACGAGGAGTGGACGGCGATCGCGCGCCGCTCCTTCGCGCGCGCCGGCCTCGCCGAGCGCATCACGCTCCGCCTCGCGCCCGCCCTCGAGACCGTGCGCGCCCTCCCGCACACGCCCGAGATCGACCTCGCCTTCATCGACGCCGACAAGACCGGGTACCGCGCCTACTACGAGGAGCTCCTGCCGCGCCTGCGTCCGGGGGGCGTCATCGGCTTCGACAACGTCCTCTGGGGCGGAGCCGTGATCGACCCGAGCGACACCTCCGAGGAGACGGTGGCCCTCCGGGCGCTCAACGACCTGCTCGCGCGCGACGAGCGCGTCGACAGGGTGATGCTGCCCGTCGCGGACGGCCTCACGCTGGTGCGCAAGCGATGAGCGGCTGTTCGGCTCATGCGCATAGACCCGCACTCGATCGCGCGAGCCGCGTGCTGACGAGAGACCCCTCGCCCTACCGCCGGACGCTCGCGCGCAGCGCGCCGCTCAGCTCCGGGTAGCGCCACTGATAGGCGAGGCGCTCGGCGATGCCCGGGAGCACACGCTGGCCGCTGAGGAGCAGCTCGGCCATCTCGCCGAGTGCGAGGCGTAGCGCGAAGGCCGGCGTCGGCAGCCAGACGGGGCGCGCCAGCGTCCGGCCGAGCAGCTTCGCGAAGTCGCGGTTGGTGACCGGCTGCGGCGCGGTCGCGTTCACCGGACCGTGGTAGCCGTCGTTGGCGAGCGCATCGACCACGATGCCGGTCACGTCGTCGCGGTGGATCCAGGACATCCACTGCCGGCCACTCCCGATCGGGCCCCCGACGAAGGCGCGGAAGGGCGGCAGCATGCGCGCGAGCGCGCCGCCGTCCGCCGCCAGCACGACCCCCAGGCGGAGCCGCACCACGCGGAGCCCGAGGTCCTCCGCCCTGAGCGCTTCCTGCTCCCACGCCCGGCACACGTCGGCCAGGAAGCCCGCTCCGGGGCCAGCGCTCTCGTCGAGCGGCTCGTCGTCGCGCGGCCCGTAGTAGCCGACTGCGGAGGCGTTCACCAGGACCCTCGGTCGCGGCTCGGCGCCCGCGATGGCATCCACGAGCGTACGGGTCGCGAGCACGCGGCTCTGGCGGATGAGCTCCTTCTGCCGCACGCTCCAACGCCGGCTCCCGAGGGGCTCGCCGGCCAGGTTGACGAGCGCGTCGGTCTCCCGGACGGCCGCGCTCACCCGCTCCCAGCCGATCGCGGCGGCGGCGATGTGCGCCGGATCGCGCGTGACCACGGTCACCGCGTGCCCCGCCCCGGTGAGAGCATGGCAGAGGGCAGCGCCGATGAAGCCCGTCCCTCCCGTCACCAGGACTCGCATCGCGCCCGCTTCTATCGACTGACGCCGCGCGGTCAAGCGTGGCCGCGCCCTTGACTCCGCGACGGTCTCCTCCTTTAAGGGAGCGCTCGTGAGCCGGTACCGACTGGCCGTGCTGGGGGGAGAGGTGACCCGATGACGCCGAAGGCGAGAGGGACCGTGCGCGCGCTGGCGATCGGGATCGCGCTCGCGTCTGCCATGGTGCGCCCGGCCTGCGCGTCCTGGTCCTGGTACGAGGACAGCGCCGGCTACCAGTATACGGTCCGCCGGCAACGCTCGGACGGCGGCCCCGTGCTGATCTACTTCCGCACCGACTGGTGCCCGCACTGCCGCACGCTCGACCAGCTGCTCGAGTCGGGCGAGGTGACCTCGCGCCTGAAAGACTACCTGAAGGTGCGCATCAACCCCGAGCACGGCGCGGCCGAGCGCCGGCTCGAGAAGGATTACGGCTCGCGGGGCTACCCGGCCCTCTTCCTGCAGGCCGAGGGCCGCTCCGCGAGACGCCTCTCGACCGAGGGTCCGGCGGCGCACTTCCTGGCCCAGTTCCCGCGCTGAGCCGGCGCGCAGGACGGGCGCGGGGCCCGCCCTCCTGGACGCTCGCGGAGCGCTCAGAGGGTGTGCGTCGAGCGGAAGAGGCGGTTTCGCGCGCCCGCGAAGAGCGCCAGGTTGTTCAGGAGCATCTTCCCGCGGAACGCCGGGAAGTCGCGGAAGAAGCGGCTCCGCCGCGCCGCGCGCGGGTCGTAGTAGAGCTTCACGCTCTCCCACAGCATGGCGCGCGCGATCTCGGCGCTGGTCAGGTGGCGCGTGCGCACGTTCACCATGTAGCCGTTGTAGCGCGTGAGATCGTCGGGGTTCGTCACCAGCCCCGCGGCGAGCAGCTCCGCCCGCATCTCGGTACGCGGGTAGGGCGTGAGACACTGCACGATCGGGAAGTCGAGCCCGAGCCGGCGCGCGTAGCGGAAGGTGCGGCTGATGGCGGCGCGGTCGTCGTCCGGGTTGCCGACGATGAAGCCGCCCACCGCCTTGATGCCGTTCTCCCGGAGGAGGCGGACGGCGCGCGGCGTCTCGTTCTCGCCCCGGCCGAGCTTCGGCCGGATCTCGAGCGCGGCCACGTTCGCGTCCTCGGCGTTCTCGATGCCCATGAAGACGGTGTCGAAGCCGGCGCGCGCCATGGCGGGCGCCAGCGTCGGGTCCTTGGCGATGCCGTGCACCGAGGCCTGCACGACGTAGCGCAGGTGCGAGAGGCCCGCCGCCACGATCTCCTCGCACAGCTCCTTGAAGCGCGGCACGTCGATCGTGACGTTGTCGTCGACGAAGAAGACGCCGCGCACGGCGCGGCGGTCGAGCGCGCGCAGGTCCGCGATCACGCGCGCGAGGGGGAACCTGCGGAACGTGCGCCCGTACATGCGGCGGATGGAACAGAAGGTGCACGGCAGCGGGCAGCCGCGCGTCGTCTCGGCGACGTCGAAGCTCCGGTCGAAATAGAACGCACCGTCCCACGCCCGCGCCGTGCGGCGCGGGAGCGGCAGCGAGTCGAGCGCCAGCAGCTCGCCGGCGGGGTTGTGGCGCCAGCCCCGGGCCCCGCGCCACGAGAGCCCCGGTATCGCGGCCAGGTCGCCCCCGCCGACCAGCACGTCGGCGAGCTGCCGGAAGGCGCGCTCGCCCTCGCCCCGCACGATGAAGTCGAAGACCCGGCCGTCCCGCGCCGCGACCCGGTCGGCGAGCACGGTGGCGTGGTAGCCGCCCAGCACGTGGAGCGTGCCGGGCGCGGCCGCGCGCACGGCCTCGGCCAGGATGCGCGCCGTCTCGTACTGGAACGACATCGCCGAGTAGCCGACCAGGTCCGGCTGGAACGCGGCCACCTCCTCGAGGACACGCCGCCGCACGCCCCGGGGGTGCAGCACCAGGTCCAGGATGCGCACCTCGTGCTCCGGCACCTCGGCTGCGATCGTGCACAGCCCGAGGTTCGGGAACTTCATCACGCGATCGAGCGAGGACGCGGTGTCCGGCATGGCGAGGAGGAGGATGCGCATGGCCGGGCCTATGGACGGAGCCTCCCGGCGTGTCAATATGTCGCTCGCCGCGTGGCTCCCCCGATCCTAGTCGAGGCGCTCCGCAAGAGTTACGGTGCGCAGCTCGCGCTCGGCGGCGTCTCCTTCGAGGTCGCCGCGGGCGAGATCGTCGGGCTCCTCGGCCCCAACGGCGCCGGCAAGTCGACGACGCTCGGCGTCCTCGCCACCCTGCTCCGCTTCGACGCGGGACGGGTCGCGGTGGCGGGCCACGCGCTCCCGGCCGGCGCCGCCCGCGCCCGCCGCGCGCTCGGCCTCGTCCCGCAGCAGGTCGCGGTCTACCCGACGCTCGGGGCGCGCGAGAACCTGCGCTTCTTCGCGCGCGCCTTCGGGCTCGGGAGAGCGGAGGCGGCGCGGAGCGCGGCCGCGGCGCTCGACCTGGTCGGCCTCGCCACGCGCGCCCACGAGCCGGTCGCGTGGCTCTCGGGCGGGATGCGTCGGCGCCTGAACCTCGCCTGCGGCATCCTCCACCGGCCTGCGGTCGTGCTCCTCGACGAGCCGGTCGTGGGCGTCGATCCGCAGTCGCGCGAGCGCATCTTCGAGGCGATCGAGACGCTCGCACGCGGCGGCGCGGCCGTCCTCTACAGCACGCACCAGATGGAGGAAGCGGAGCGTCTGTGCGCGCGTGTGGTGCTGCTCGACAGGGGTCGCGTGGTCGCCGCCGGGACGCCGGCGGCGCTGGTGGCGGGCGCGGGCCTGAGGCCGATCCTGCGCCTGCGCACCGGGCGCCCGTTGCCGCCCGGGTGGCTCGCGGGCGTCGCGGGCGCGACGCTCGCCGACCCCTCCGCTCCCGAGACCACCATCGCGGTGACGGACACGGCGACCGCGCCGGCGATCCTCGCCGCCGCGCTGCGCGCCGGCGGCGACGTCCTCGAGATGGCGCTCGTCCGCCCGAGCCTCGCCGACGCGTTCTTCGCGCTCACCGGCCGCGCGCTCCGCGACGAGGACGCGCCGGCCGCCTCCGCCTGATGCTCGCCGGCCTCGCCGCGGCGCTCGGGAAGGACCTCCGGTTGCTGGCGCGGGACCGCGTGGGGCTCGTGTTCCTGACCGTCGCCCCGATCGTGGTGATCTCGGTCGCGGGCCTCTCGCTCGCAACGCTCTATGGCGCCGAGCCGCGCGGCGGCACGGCACCCGTCCTGCCGGTCGCCGACGAGGACGGCGGCTGGGTCGGGCGGGCGGTGCGCGAGCGACTCGCGGACGAGCCGTCGGTCCGGGCGCGCCCGGTCGCGACGGCCGAGGCGGCGCGCGCGCTCGTGCAGGCGAAGCGGGCGGCGGCGGCGCTCGTCGTCCCCGCGGGGGCGTCGGAGGCGGTCGGCGGGGGGCGCGCCGCGGCGCTCGTCCTCCTGACCGACCCCGTGAAGACGGTGGACGTCGCCTACGTGCGCGCCCTGGCGCAGGAACTGCGCCACGGGCTCGAGGCGGCTGCGGTCGAGCGCGCCCGGCACGAGCTCGACGCGGCCCGCGCCCAGGCGGCGGACGCGCGGGCGCGCTTCGTGCACGCCGCCGACGACCTCCACCGTGCGCTCGACGATCTCGGCGCGCGCCTCGAGGCGATGCGGGCAGACGCCGAGCGGCGGAGGGCCGCTGCGGAGCGCGAGCTGCGCGCGGCGCTCGCGGAGCGACAGGCCGCGGCGCGCGCCCGCCTCGCCGCGGCGCTGGCACCGCTGCGCGCGTTCCTGGCCGAGCTGGCCGCCAAGCGGCAGGCCTTCGCCGAGTGGCTCGCGGCCGTGCGCGAGCGAGCCGGGCATTTCGCCGACCGCGTCCCGCCGCCACCCGAGCCGCCGCGGGTGCCGCCCGCGCTCGAGGAGCTGGCGAGCGCGGACCCCGATGCGGTCGCGGCGCGCCTGGTGGCCCCCGACGGCGCGCCGGCGCTCCCGCCCCTGGCGCCGCCGGCGTTGCCGGCCGCGCCCTCGCTCGACCTCCCGGCGCTCCCCGAGCCGCCTGCCGGCCGCCTGCCCGGGCCCCTCGCGCTCGAGGAGACCAGCGTCACCGGCGCGCCGCGCCGGCTCAACACCTTCGATCAGAACGTGCCCGGGTTCGGCGTCACCTTCCTCCTCCTCGGCGTGCTGCTCGGGGTATCGCTCGGCCTTCTCGACGAGGACGAGTGGGGCACGCTCGAGCGCGTGCGCACGACGCCGATACCGCTCACGGCCGTCCTGGTCGCGAAGCTCGCGGCGCGTGCGGCGGTGGGGTTGGTGCAGATGGCGCTCCTCTTCGTCGTCGGGCGGCTCGCCTTCGGCGTCTCGCTCGGCCCCGAGCCATGGGCGCTCTTCCTCCCCACCGCGGGCATCGTGTTCGCGGGCACCGCCTTCGGCCTGGTGGTCGCCGCGGCCGCGCCGGGCCGCGAGGCGGTGCTGCCGCTCGGCTCGATCGCGATCATGACCATGGCCGCGGTCGGCGGCTGCTGGTGGCCGATCGACCTCGAGCCCGACTGGATGCGGCGGGCAGCGCTTGCCTTGCCGACCACCTGGGCAATGGAGGCATACAACGACCTGATGATCCGCCGGCAGCCGGCCGGCGCCGTGCTCGGCGCGACGGCGGTGCTGCTCGCGCACGGGGCCGTCTACCTGGCGGTGGGCCTGCTCCTCTTTCGGCGCCGCGTGCTGCGGGGCAGCTGAGCCGGCTTGCCAGCCGGCCCGGGGGTGTGCGAGGAGCCCGCCCGGAGGTCATTCGCGATGCCCATGCCGCTCGAAGGGACCCGGGTCATCGACTGGACCATCTGGCAGCAGGGGCCCGTCGCCTCGGTCATGCTCGGCGACCTGGGGGCCGACGTCATCAAAATCGAGGAGCGCGTCGGGGGCGACCCGGGGCGCGGCGTGCTGAAGGCGCAGGGCCTCGATCTCCGGGACCGGCCGAACTTCTACTTCGAGGCCAACAACCGCAACAAGCGGAGCCTGACGGTCGACCTGAAGAAGCCCGCGGGCGTGGCGCTCGTGCAGCGCCTGGCCGAGCGCGCCGACGTGTTCGTGCAGAACTTCCGCAAGGGGGTGGCGGCGCGCCTCGGACTCGACGCGGCCACGCTCCGCGCCCGCAACCCGCGCCTCGTCTACGCAAGCGCCAGCGGCTACGGGCCCGAGGGCCCCGAGAGCGGCGCGCCGTCCTTCGACTACCTCGGCCTCGCGCGCTCGGGCATCATGTACTCGGCGGGCGAGCCCGACGACGAGCCGCTCGCCATCGCGGGCGGCATCGCCGACCAGATGGGCGCGATCATGCTCGCCTACGGCATCGTCACAGCCCTCCTCGCGCGCGAGCGCTCCGGCCGCGGCCAGGAGGTCGACGCCTCGCACCTGGGCTCGATGGCCTGGCTCCAGGGCCTGGGGCTCTCGGCGCGCCTGATGCTCGGCCGCGCGCTTCCCCGCCAGCCGCGGCGCTACGCTACCAACCCGCTCTGGAACCACTACAAGTGTAGCGATGGCCTGTGGCTCGCCCTCAGCATGCTCCAGCCCGACCGCTACTGGACCCGTTTCTGCGCGGTGCTCGAGATCCCCCAGGCGGCGGCCGACGCGCGCTTCACGACCATGCTCGATCGCATGATGAACGCGGGCGAGTGCATCGCGCTCCTCGACGAGGTGTTCGCGCGCCGCCCGCGCGCGGAGTGGATCCGTCGCCTCGCCGAGGGCGGCGACTTCATCTACTCTGTCATCAATTCGGTCGATGACCTGCCGGATGACCCGCAGATGCAGGCGAACCGGTACGTGACGGCGTTCAAGCACCCGGCCTTCGGGCCGACGCAGGTGGTCGGCCTCCCCGTGCGCCTCAGCGAAACCCCCGGGTCGATCCGCCTCCCTGCCCCCGAGTTCGGGCAGCACACCGAGGAGGTCCTGACCGAGGTGCTCGGCTACTCGTGGGAGGAGATCGGGCGGCTGCGGGAAGAGGAAGTCATCTAGTATGGCTTGACTCGGCGCGCGCCAGAGCCCATCTAGGGAGGCGACCTCATCGTCTCGTTCGGGGGGCCGCATGTGGCGCGTGGCGGGCGTTCTCGTGTTGCTGCTCGCGGTGCTCGGGCACGGAACCGCGGAGGGGGAGATCGACGACCGCGCCTCGGGGCCGGCGTCCGGCGCGCTCACGGTCTCGGTCAGCGAGACCCCGGACGCGGTCCAGCTCCGCATCCGCGCGCGCCGGGACGTCGAGCCCGGGTCGGTGGAGGTCCGGTTCGCGGGCCGCAAGGTGGTCGTGCTCGCGCGCGACACGGAGGGCCGGCCGGTCCGCTCCCGAGCCCTCCGCCTGCCGGAGCGCGTGATCGAAGAAGGGCCGACCGCCGAGTACGACACCGACGATGCGCTCGTGGTGACGCTGCGCAAGCAGGTCGCCGCCGGGGACCTGAGACGTCCGCCCCGCCCGCTGAGTGCCACCCGCTGACGGCTTGACGCCTCCGCCGATCGGCCACTTCGGCACCGCGCGGTCGTCCGGGGTTCCGATGGGAGTGTAGCGGCACCATCCCTCCAGCCGGCTCACCCGAGCATGATCATCCCGCCGTCCACCGGGATCACCTGTCCGGTCACCATCTTCGCGTCGTCCGAGGCGAGCCAGACCGCCGTACCGGTCAGGTCGTCGGGATCGAGTGCGCGATGGATCGCCATCTGGAAGTTGATGATCATGTCCAGGAAGTGCGCGGGGACGCCCTGCCGGGTGGCCTCGGTCATCGTCGGGCCGGGGGCGATCGCGTTCACGCGGATGTTGTACCGGCCGACCGAGCCGGCCATGTAGTGCGTCATCGCGTTCATGGCCGCCTTGGTGACGCTGTAGTGGAACGAGGGCAGCTCGTTCTCGATCGGATACTCGGGGTGCACGTAAGCCGCGCCCGAGGACTGGTTGATGATCGAGCCGCCCCCGCCGTCGCGCATGTGCGGGAAGACGGCGCGGCACATGAGCCAGGCGCCGAAGTAGTTCACGTCGAAGATCCTGCGCAGATACGCGTAGCTGGTGTTCTGGTTGTCGATGCCGAAGAAGATGGCGGCGTTGTTGATGAGCACGTCGATGCGCCCGAACCGGTCGGCGACCGCCCGGCAGAGGCGCTGGGTGTCGTCCTCGCTCGACACGTCGACGCGCTCGAAGACGTGCCCGAGGTCACGCGCCACGGCCGCGCCCTTCTCGGCGTTGATGTCCGCGACCACCACGCGGGCACCCTCCTTGGCGAAGCGCCGGGCGTAGGCCTCACCGATCCCCTGCCCCGCGCCGGTGATGATCGCGACCTTGTCCTCGAGCCTCATGCGAGCCCTCCCGTGAACGAGATGGCGGTCTCTACCGCCCGCCGCCGCGCGAGGGCAAGCCGTCCGGGAAGGCGCTCAGGTCCACAGCGCACGGAAGCGCGCGATCGCGCGCGGCAGCACTGCCTCGTAGCCCTCCGCCTCGATGGCGGGGCCGAGGAGCTCGATGTCGTACCAGCCGTCGTAGCCGGCATCCGCGAGCGCCCGGCAGAGGCGGCGGAGCGGGATGTCGCCGTCGCCGATGACGACACGCTCGCTGGCACACATGGTGCCCACCTTGAAGTCGCTCACCTGCACGATGGCGATGCGTCCCGCGCGCCGGCGGATGTTCTCGTAGAGGCGGCGCTCGATCCAGGCATTGTTCAGCTCGAGGACGACGCCGAGCCAGGCAGAGGCGAAGGCGTCGGCGAAGTCGAGCGCCTCGTCGAAGGAGTGGAGGAAGCCGAGGTCCATGCGCAGCTGGCTCACCGGCTCGAGCGCGAGGCGGACACGCGCCCCCTCCGCCTCCGGCAGGAGGGCCTCGACGAGCGGACGGGCACGGCCCGCCGCCTCCTCCCAGGAGAGCGCGCCCGGCGGTCCGGGCAGCACGAAGAGGGTGCTCGCGCCCAGCTCGGCCGCGGCCGCGAGGTGCACGCGGGCACGCTCGAGCGCGCGGCGCTCGCCCGGCGGGTCGCCGAGCGGGAACAGGCCCGACGAGGTGAGGCACGAGACGGCAAGGCCGGCCTCGCGGATGAGTCGCGCGGCGCGTGTCACCCCGACCGCCTCGAGCTTCCGGACGGACACGCCGATCCCGGGTGCGCCCGCGGCCGCGAACGCCTCGACGTCCCGCTCGAAGGACCAGCCGAGGGTCGTGATCTCGCTCATCGAGAAGCGCACCACGGGGGCGATACCCGCCGGCGGGCGCGAGCGTCAAGCCGGCCCGAACCCCCACCCTCACCTCGACCTCCTGGCGTCGGCCTCGTCATTGGTCCGACCCCGGGCGGCACGCTATATTGTCTGAGTGATGGCCGACGACTTCCTCGACGTCCGCTCCCACGGCTTCGCCCGCGTCGCGGTCTGTGTCCCCGAGGTGCGCGTCGCGGATCCGGCCTTCAACACCGAGGCGCACCTCCGGCTCCTGGAGCAGGTCCACCGGGACGGCGCGCACTACGCCCTCTGCCCCGAGCTCGGCCTCACCGGCTACAGCTGCGCCGACCTCTTCTTCCAGGAGACCCTGCTCGCCGCGGCGCTCGCGGCGCTCGCACGGGTGGCGGAGGCGGCGGCGGAGTGGAACCTGATCGTGTCCGTCGGCATGCCACTCGTGGTCGACGACCTCCTCTTCAACTGCGCCGTGACCCTCTTCCGCGGGCGCGCCGTCGCGGTCGCCCCCAAGGCCTTCCCCCCCAACTACCGCGAGTTCTACGAGCGGCGCTGGTTCCATCCCGCCGCCAATGCGCGCTCGACGGAGATCCCGCTCCTCGGCGAGCGCGTGCCGTTCGGCACGGACGTGCTGGTCGCCGCGCCGCGTCTGCCCGGCTTCGTCCTTCACACCGACATCTGCGAGGACCTGTGGACGCCGGTGCCGCCGGGGACGCTGGCCGCCCTCGCGGGCGCGACCGTGCTCGCAAACCTCTCGGCCTCGAACGTGACCGTCGGCAAGTGGGAGTACCGGCAGGAGCTGGTCCGCTCCTCGGCGGCCAAGAACCTCGCCGTGCAGATGTACAGCGCCGCCGGCTTCGGCGAGTCGACCGCGGACCTGGCCTGGGATGGCCACGGGCTGGTCGCCGAGCGCGGCGAGCTGGTCGCGGAGACCGAGCGCTTCGCGCTCCACGGCGCCGCGGTGGTGACCGACGTCGATCTGGTCGCGCTGCGCGAGGACCGCATGCGGCAGACCTCGTGGGGCGAGAACGCGGGCCAGCACGGGCGCCCCTTCCGTACGGTCGCCGCTGCGGGGGCCGAGGAGCGCCGCGGCGCCGCCGTCTACCGCGAATTCCGCCGCACGATCGCGCCGCTTCCCTTCGTACCCGCCGATCCCGCCCGGCGCGACGCCCGCTGCCGCGAGATCTTCCTCATCAAGGCGACCTCGCTCGCGCGGCGGCTGCTCGCGCTGCCGGAGGACGGGCGGCGGGCGGTGATCGGCATCTCGGGCGGCCAGGACTCGACCGAGGCGCTCCTGGTCGCGGCGCACGCCATGGACCTCCTCGGGTTGCCCCGCACGCGCATCTTCGGCGTGACCATGCCCGGCTTCGGAACCTCGCGCGGGACCCACGACAACGCCCGCGCGCTGGTGCGCGCGCTGGGCGCGACGCTGCGCGAGATCGACATCACGAAGATCGCCGACCAGGTGTTCGAGGCGATCGGCCACGACCCCGCGCGGGAGGACCACACCTTCGAGAACGTGCAGGCATGGACGCGGAAGTTCCTCCTCTTCGCGCTCACCTCGCGCGAGGGCGCCATCGACCTCGGCACCGGCGACCTCTCCGAGCTGGCGCTCGGCTGGGCGACGTACGGCGGCGACCACATGTCGCACTACGGCGTAAACGCTGGCGTGCCGAAGACGCTCGTCTCCGAGCTGATCCGCTGGGCGGCGGAGGTGATCTTCGGGGACGAGCCCGAGGTGGCGCGCGTGCTGCGCGCCGTCCTCGCCACGCCGATCAGCCCCGAGCTCCTGCGCCTCGGCCCCGGCGGCGAGATCGCGCAGCGCTCGGAGGAGCTGATCGGCCCCTACGAGTTGCACGACTTCTTCCTCTACTACTTCCTGCGCTTCGGCTTCGGCCCGCGGCGCATCGCGCGCATGGCGCTGCACGCCTTCGGCGGCCGCTACCCGGTGGCCGGGATCCGGCGCTGGCTCCTCGTCTTCCTCGAGCGCTTCTTCGCCAACCAGTTCAAGCGCGACTGCGTCCCCGACGCTCCCAAGGTCGGCTCGGGCGGCTCCCTCTCCCCCCGCGGCGACTGGCGCATGCCCTCGGACGCCTCGGTCGCCGCGTGGCTCGCCGAAGCGAAGGCGATCCCGGAGAGCCTCGAGCGCCCCCGCGCGGTCCCGCGCGCCACACGCGCGGCCAGCGACCGTCGTACCCGGTAGCAAGCGACGGAGCGGGGCGCCGCCGGCGCCCCGGCGCCCGCGTTACCCGCCGCGGAAGACGATCAGCCCGTGGGTGGGATCGTAGGGTGACACGGCGATGGTCACCCGATCGCCGGGAATGACGCGGATGTGGTAGCGACGCATGCGCCCGCCGATCTTGGCAAGGAACTCCATCCCGTTGTCGCCCTTCACGCGGTAGTTCCCCCCGGCGAGCGCCTCGGTGATCGTGCCCTTGATCTGGATCAGATCGTCGCGAGCCAAACGCCCTCCTCGAAATCGAGGTTGACTAGCACAGGGTCGTGAGCCCGGCAACGCGCGGGGGCGACGGTGCGGGCCGGTCGCCCGCGCGACGCGCGCGTGGTGGCGCCGCTCGCCGGGCCCCGGGTCGAGTCCGGCTCGCGGCGGGGTGGCTACACCCGCGGCAGCACTTCCTCCCCGAGCCGCCGGAGCACGTCGTCGCCGCGGTAGGCGAAGATCGTCTCCGTGACGTCCCACTCCCGCGCCCGGCGCGCGAGCTCGGCGACGCAGTCCTCGGGGGTGCCGATCAGGCAGAGGGGCGAGCGGAGCACGGCCTCCGGACCCTGGCCGAGCATCTTGCCGAAGTTCTCGGCGATCGCGCGCGTGGCCTGCGGGGCGTCGGTCAGGATGAGGGTGAAGATCGTCTGGCTGATCCGGATCGACCTGCCGTCGCGGCCGTGGCGCGCCGCCTCCTCGCGCGCGAAGCGGACCTTGGCGCGGAAGCTCTCGTCGGTCAGCTTGCTCACCTCGGCGAGCGCGATGTAGCCCGTCTTCCCGGTCGCACTGATGATGTTGAGCTCGTCGGCGTGCTTGGCGGCGAGACGCAGGAGCCCGCGGCCGCTCCCGCCCACGAGGAACGGCGGGTGCGGCCGCTGCGCGGGCTTGGGGAAGAGCGCCGCGTCCCGGAAGCGGTAGAACTCGCCCGCGAAGCTGAACGCGTCGCCGCCCCAGAGCCCGTGCAGGCAGGCGAGCGCTTCGTCGAGCATGCGGAGCCGGGTCGTCACGTCCGGGAACGCGATGCCCGTCATCCGGAACTCGCTCTCGGTCCAGCCCGCGCCGAGCCCGGCGACGAGACGGCCGCCCGAGAGCTCGTCGAGCGTCGCGAGGCTGCGGGCGGTGACGGCCGGATGGCGGAAGAGGTTGCAGAGGACGAGATGGCCGATGCGGACGCGCCGGGTCGCCTCGACCGCCACCGCCGCCTGCACCATCGGGTCGTAGGCGGGATGGTCGTCGCGCTGGCGCTCCGGTCCCTCGTGCACGAGGTGGTCGGGGAAGTAGATCGAGTGGAAGCCGAGGGCCTCCGCCGCCTGCGCCACGTCGCGGAGCTGCCTCCAGTCCGGGAAGCCGACCTGCAGTCCGAACCTCATGACGCGAACCTCGCCAGCTCGCGGCGCGCAATGGTCTGCTTGTGCACCTCGTCGGGGCCGTCGGCGAGCCGGAGCATGCGCCCGTCGCGCCACATGCGTGCGAGCGGCGTGTCGTCCGACACGCCGAGCGCGCCGTGCACCTGAATGGCACGGTCGAGCACGTTCATGAAGACGTTCGCCGCCACCACCTTGATCATCGAGATCTCCTGCCGGGCCTCCTTCTTGCCAACCGTGTCCATCTTCCAGGCGGCGTGGAGGCAGAGGAGGCGCGCCTGGTCGATCTCCATGCGCGAGGTGGCGATCATCTCCTGCACGAACTGCTTCTTGGCGAGCGGCTCGCCGAAGGCGATGCGGGAGTTGGCGCGCCGGCACATCATCTCGAGCGCGCGCTCGGCGCCGCCGATGGCGCGCATGCAGTGGTGGATGCGCCCGGGCCCGAGGCGCGCCTGGGCGATCATGAAGCCGGCGCCCACGGGACCGAGCACGCTCGCCGCCGGCACGCGGCAGTCCTCGTAGCGGATCTCGCAGTGCCCGCCGCCGCCCGTGTGGCCCATGACCGGCACCGGGCGGATGATGTTCAGCCCCGGGGTGTCGATCGGCACGACGAGCATGCTGGCGCGGAGATGCGGCGCAGCCTCCGGGTCGGTGACCGCCATCACGATCGCCACGCTCGCGCCGATGGCGCCCGAGGTGAACCACTTGTGGCCGTTGATGACCCAGTGGTCGCCGGTGCGCACGGCGCGGGTGCGGAGCAGCGTCGGGTCGGAGCCGGCGACCTCGGGCTCGGTCATCGAGAAGCAGCTCCGGATCTCGCCCTCGAGGAGCGGCTCGAGCCAGCGCTTCTTCTGCTCGGGCGTGCCGAACTCGGCCAGGATCTCGATGTTGCCCGTGTCAGGCGCCGAGCAGTTGAAGGCGACCGGCGCGGCCAGGCTGCGGCCCATCAGCTCGCAGAGGATGCCGTACTCCCAGTTCTTGAGCCCGGCGCCGTACTGCTCGTCGGGGAGGAAGAGGTTCCAGAGGCCGGCCGCCCTGGCCTTCTGCCGGATGGGCAGCAGCGTCGGCGGGTACGGCACGCCGGGCCGGACCAGGTCGGCCTCGGCCGCGATCTCGGCCTCGGCGGGATAGATGTGGCGGTCCATGAACTCCGCGATGCGGTCCCGGAGCTCGCGCACCCTGGGTGACGGCTCGAAGTCCATGGCAGACCTCCTCGGCTGTGGCGGCGGGCACGCTACGTCGGCGTGCGCGCCGAGTCCAGATAGCCGCTCACCGCAACCCCAGCGCCTCGAACGGCGGGCGGCGGCCCGTGAGGGCGTCGCGCACGCCGCGCATCTTCAGCACGACCTCGCCCGCGCGCCCGCGCGGCAGGTTCCAGAGGAGCTGCAGCGGCAGCGTGCCGACCAGGAAGCAGGCGAGCTTCGCGCGTTGCACCGGGCTCGCGTGGCGGCGTGCGTAGAGGACCATGTTCCGGGCCGTGAAGTACTTGCGGACACGCACCGACGCGGCGGCCTTCGACGTCCCCCGTCCCCCGTGCGTCACCACGGCGTCCGGGCAGTAGACGACACGCCATCCCGCCGCGCGCGCCCGCGCGCACCACTCCACCTCCTCGTGGTAAGCGAAGAACTCCTCGTCGAAGAGGCCGACCGCGGCGAGCGCACGGGCGCGGAGCCACATGGCGCACCCCGCGATCCACTCCACGTCCCGCTCCTCGGCGTAGGCGGGCCCGTCGAGCTCTCCTGCCCCGCAGAGGGCGACGAGGCTCTGCCGGTACGTCACCCGGCCCCACGCGAGCCAGAGCCGCTGCGGATCCTCGCGCGCGAGGACCTTCGCGCCGACGGCCGCGACGCGCGGATCCCGGTCGAGCACGCGGAGGGCTGAGCACGCCGCGCCGGGATGAACGCGCACATCGTCGTTCAGGAGGAGGACGACCTCTGCGCGGCGGGCGAGCGCGTCGCGGATGCCGAGGTTCGCGCCGCCCGCGTAGCCGCGGTTCTCCTCGCTCCGCACGCAGCGGACGCCGGGCGGCACGGCGAGCGGGTGGCGCGAGCCGTTGTCGACAACCAGGACGTCGATCTCGGGCTCCCGGGCGAGGCTCGCGAGGCAGGCGAGCGTCGCGGCCGGGTCGCGCCAGTGGACGACGACCGCGCTGATGCGGCTCACGCGACCTCCCGGTAGACGGCAAGCGTCTCCGCGACCATGCGTGCGAGCGGGTAGCGCCCCGCCGTCTCGCGTCCGTTCGCCGCCATCTCCGCGCGCCGCTGCCCGTCGGTGAGGAGCACGAGGAGCCGGTCGGCCAGGGCGGCGACGTCGCCGGGCGCCACCAGGAACCCGTTCCAGCCGTCGCGCACCAGCTCCGCGCTCCCCCCCTCCGTGCTCGCGATGACCGGGACGCCCGAGTGCATCGCCTCCATCAGCGTGATGCCGAAGCCCTCCACCTCGGACGGAAGCGCCAGCACGGCGGCCCCCCGATAGAGCGCCGCCACGTCGGCGCGAGGAAGGAAACCGTGGAAGATCACGTGCTCCGCGAGCCCGAGTTCGCCCGCGAGGCCTTCCATGTGGCGCCTGGAGGGGTGGTCGCCCGCGACGTGCAGGTGGACGTCGGGCACGCGCTCGCGCACGCGGGCGAGCGCGCGGAGGAGCCCGGGGAGCCCCTTCCGCTCGAAGTTGGCGCCGACGAAGAGCACGTCCGAGCTCGGCGAGCCAGCCGACCGCGCCTCCCAGCCGAAGCGGAAGCCGTGGTAGATCGTGCGCAGCGCCCGGGGCGGCAGCGCGTAGGCCGCCCCCACCTGGCGCTCGACGTAGCGGGAGTTGGCGATCAGCGCGTCGAGCTTGCGAAGTGCCGCTCGCTCGAGACGGCGCGCCAGCCGATGGTAGGCCCAGCGGCGCACCCAGTCGCTGTAGCGGCTGCGCCAGTACGAAAGGTCGGGGGACGCGGCGGCGAGATAGCAGTCGTGTACCGTCCCGACGAGCGAGGCGCCGTCGGCGCGCCGCGCGAACAAGGCCTCGCGGGCATCGAGGAAGTGGACCACGTCGAAGGCGCGCGCGCCGCCGAGCGCACCGAGCCGGCGCGCCGCGATCCAGGCGAAGGAGAGCCAGCCCTCGGGCGTCGGGTCCCTCGGCACCGCGGGCACCGGGTGGTGGTCGACGTCCTTCCAGCCGGGTGCTCGCCCTCGGGCGACGAGCGTCGTTCGGTGACCGGCTTCCGCCACCGCCGGGATGAGCTCGTTCGCGTACATGCCGACCCCGGTGCGGATGTCCGCGACCTGCTGGCTCACGAAGCAGATCCTCATGGACCCGCCGGGGTCCGCCGGCCCCCGACCGCGGCCCGCAGCCCGTGGAGGGCGCCGCGCGCCAGCGCGCGGCTGATGTCGCCGCGTCCGCGGACCGCGTAGAGCGTGGCGCTCGCGCCGATCATCACCAGGTACGTCGGCACGAACGTGAGCCACGTACCCGGCCCGCCACGGCGCCGCACGAGGAGCCACGGATTGCGCGCCTTCAGGAACGCCGCCCACGGCGTGAGCCCGGCCACGAAGCCGCGGAACCCATCGTGGTACACGACGGCACCCGGCTCGACGACGGCGCCGAAGCCGCAGGCGCGCGCGCCGACGCAGAAGTCGACGTCCTCGTAGTAGACCTCGATCTCCTCCGAGAAGCCGCCGACCGCCTCGAAGCACGCGCGCGTCACGAGCATCGCGCAGCCCATCACGCCCTGGACCGGATAGGCCCCGGTCGCGCCGCCGGGTCGATGCCGGAGGAGCGTCCGCGGTACGCAGAGGAGCGGAAGGAGATGGCGCTCGCCGGCGCTGAGGATGCGGCCCGGCTGGTCCGCGTACACGACCAGCGGGCCCGCGATGCCGGCGGCCGGCGCCGCGTCGAGCGCCGCCCCGAGCCGGCGGAGCGCGTCGGGCGCGAGGACCGTGTCGTTGTTCAGCAGCAGGACGCGCTCCGCACCAGCCGCGAAGGCCGCGCGCGCGCCTGCGTTCAGTCCGCCCGCGAACTGCCGGTTGTCATCGAGGAGGATGAGCCGCACGCGGGCGCCCCAGACCTCGCGCAGCCTCGCCCGTTCGGCCTCACTCGAGGCGTTGTCGACGACCAGCACGGCGTCCGGGGCGCTCTCCTGCGCTAGCAGCGACCCGACGCAGCGGTCGGTCGTCGCCCCGCCCTCCCAGCTGACGACGACGGCTGCGGTGAGCGGCCGCCCGGCGGCGCTGGCCTGGTCATGCGACACCGCCATGCCTACGGGCTATCCGGGATTGAACCCGGGGTGGGGCTGTTCGAGGCGCTGCAGGTTGGTCCGGTAGAGCGCGTTGTCCGGCTCGAGCTCGAGGGCTTTGCGCAGTGCGGCAATCGCGCCCTGCCGATCGCCCATGAGGTACGCGACATTGGAGCGATACTGGTACACGAGAGCGTAACGCGGCGCGATGCGCGCGGCCTCGTCGAGCGCCTTCAGGGCCGCCGGATAATCCCCCCGGCGGGCCGCCTGGCTCGCCTGCTCTGCGAGCGCGGCGGCGAGCTTCTCCGCGTCGGTCTGGGGCTGGTTCACACGCGCCGATCCCGTCAGACGGATGAGCGCCTCCCGCGACGGCTCGTACTGCGGATTATAACGAAGGGCCGTGCGGTACTCCTCGCTCGCCGCCTCGCGCTTTCCCTGCCGCTCGAAGATGACCGCCCGGTTGTGGTGAGCCTCGGGGTTGATGGGGTCGAGCCGGAGCGCCACGTCGAGGTGCTCGAGGGCCTCATCGAGTCGTCCGAGCGCCCCGAGCGCGCCCGCGAGGCTCGTCTGCAGGCCGCTGTCCTCGGGGTGCTGGCGCACCAGGCCTTCGTACGCCTCCACGGCCTCGGCATAGCGCCCGGCCTCGAAGTGCAGGGCAGCGAGGTTGCGGTCGCCCTCCGGTGAGCGCGCGCCCAGGTAGCCGAGGCTGCGCAGCCGCTCGAGGATGGCGGGATCGACGGCCGCGTCGGTCGCGCCCTCACCCCCGCGGGACCGTTCTGTCTCGTAGCTGGCGACCGACGGCGGCTCCGCGTTCACGTCGAGCGCTTCCGTCCACACCCGGCCGGGCATGTCCCGCGCGGGTGCGAGGCCGGCGAGCGCGAGCAGCGTCGGCGTCACGTCGAGCTGCCTCGGCTGATCGAGGCGGCCGCGGGGCCTCACGCGGTTCCCGTAGAGGTAGACGATGCCTTCGCGCCGATGATAGCGCTCGCTCACGCGGCGCATGTCGCGCGTCTTGCTGGGATCATCCGGCACGGCGCCGAGCTCGAAGCCGTGATCGGACAGCACGACGAGGGTCGAGCGGCGGTCGAGCACCCGCGTGAAGTCGCCGACGAGGCCGTCGGCGTAGCGGTACATCTCCTCGACGGTCCCTCCGTAGTGCTCCTGCTGCGCCGCGAGCTCGCCCGCGAGTCCCGAGGCGCGGAAGAGGTGTCCGAACAGGTGCGACGTCGAGTCGACGCCCTCGACGTAGACCATGAGGAGGTCCGGTCGCTCGCGCTCCCAGAGGTGCAGGCCGATTCGCCGGTAGCTCTCGGCCGTCGCCAGCGCCCACCTGAACTGGCTCAGGTCGTCGCTGAAGGCGAAGGGACGGGCGAAGGCCTCCGCGCCGACGTGGACGAAGCGCGCCGCCTCCGCGAGCGTCACGTCGCCCGGGCGGCGGATCAGGGGGGCCAGCTCGGCCTGCGCCTCGGCCGGGAACGTGATACCGGGCGCGCGCCCTTCCTCTGCGGCCCCGTCGCTCAGCAAGAAATGATAGCAGACGTGGTCGCTGACGATCGTGCCGCGTACGGTCTCCGCCGGCCACGTGGCCCACCAACCGACCACGGCCACGCGCCGGCCGGCGTCGGAGAGGATGTTCCAGATCGCCTTCACTCGGCGCATCTGGCTGGTCACGGGCAACTGCTCGCCGGTCTTCTCGTTCACCGCCACGAAGTGCCCGATGCCGTGCTCCTGCGGGGGCTTGCCCGTCGCGATGGTCGTCCAGAGGATCGGGCTGAGCATCGGCTCGCTGCTGAGCAGGCGCCCGTAGGCGCCCTCCTGCCGGAGCCTGGCGAAGTTCGGCATCTTGCCTTCGGCCATCAGCAGATCGACGATCCGCGGGTCGACGCCATCGAGGCCGAGCACGACGATGCGCTCCGTCGAGGGGTTCGCGCCGCAGCCGAGGGCGAAGGAGGCGAGCGCGGCCAGCACCAGGAGGTAGCGCATGCCCATCGCACTCCGGTAGGACGAGGCGCGGAGGCGGTCAAGCACCGGCGTCGATCTCGAGAGCCTTCAGGCGGTGGCCGTGCGCGGCCAGGGGCTCGCCCTGCCGCTCGAGAAGCGTCGCCAGCTGCCGGTGATAGGCAGGCGTGTCGGGTGCGAGCGGGAGGAGTGTCGGGTCGCGGACCAGATCCTCTTCGATCGCCTCGAGCCGTTTCTCCTCGGCCGTGAGCTCCGCCACCCGGTCGGTGGCACGTGGCCGTCTCTGGCTCGCCAGGTGCCGGGGGTTGATCGCGTGCGAGCGCCGGAAGGCGGCGAGAGCGTCCTCGAGGAGCCCGTTGCGCTGGAAAACGAGACCCAGGTTGTAGAAGAGCACGTCGTCGTCGTCCGCGGTCGCGCCGGCGAGCGCGAACTCGCGCCGGGCGCGAGGCCAGTCGCCGCGCGCGAAGGTGACCCCGCGCATGTAGTGGAAGTGGCCGATCAGGCTTCGCGTCAGATCGTCCTTCGGCACCCGCGGATCGCGCTCGCCGTCCAGCGCCTCCGCAGTGGCCGCCGCGGGCGGAGGCGGCCGGCGGGCTGGCCACACCCGGAAGACGAGTCCCACGGGCACGACGTCGAGCAACGGATGATCCCAGTTGGGGTGATGGGTGAAGAACAGCGGGTCGTTCTCCGGATCGAAGCGCAGCGGCGGCAGTTCCATGCCGCCCACGCCCTGCATGATGAGGTCCACGTCCGGCCGCCGCCGCTCGACGAGGTGAAGATACATGAGGGTGAAGAGCACGTTGTCGTCCGCCCCAGCGAGGTGAGCGCCCGGGGGTAGGGATTGGAGGACCGCGGTGCCGAAGTCCTCCGCGATCCGGTAGCGGCTCCGGTCGAAGGTCCGCCACCCCAGCGCCAGCAGGAGAGCCGGGACCAGCAGCGGAAGGAAGCGGAGCATCGCAGGCAGCCGCTCGAGCACTACCTGGGCTCCGAGCCCTGCGAGGAACGCCGCCATCACGTAAGACGGGATGTAGTAGCGGTGCCACGTGAAGAGGTCATGACGCGAGCCATGAGCGGCCAGCAGCCCGAAGTTCCCGGCCATGACGAGCCCGGGAAGCAGCACCGGCCAGCGCCGGCGGCGGCCGGCCGCCGTCCCCACCAGCGCGAGGGCGACGCCGGCCCAGGTGAGCTCCGCGCGGAAGCTCCCGAGGTAGTTCGCCGCGATGACCGGCAGGTCGGCCGGACCTTCCAGCCACGCACGGCCCCAGAACTCCCGGCGCGAGACCACCCTGAAGAATCCCCCGAGCGTCTGCGGGTCGCCCCAAGCGAGCGGCGGATGCGCCCGCGCGCGCAACGGCAGGTAGAGGTAGGGAAGCAGCCCGGCGCAGAACGCGCCGCCCGCCGCCACGACGCGCCGCGGCGAGCGCAGGATGGCCGGCTCCGCCGTGAGTACGAGACCGCCGAGGGCAAGTGCGTAGACGGCCATGAAGGCATGGTTGGCGGCCCCGAAGCCGCACAGGAACGATGCCCACGCGAGGCTCGTCCCGTCCCGGCGGACCTGCCAGCGCCAAGCGGCCGTCGTGGCCAGTACGACGAACAGCGCCCCCAGGCCGTATACCCTCTGGACGTTCGCCTCCGACCAGAAGCTCGGACTGAACGCCAGGACGAGCGCCGAGAAGGCCGCCGCAACCGGGTGGAGCGCCAGGCTCCGGCAGAGCCGATACAATGCCCCGCAAGCCGCTGCGGCGCAGACGGCGCTGAAGAGGCTCATCCGCCAGGCCACCGTGCCCACGGGAATTAGGACCGACCAGAGCTTGCCGAGGAGCACGTAGAGCGGGTAGCCGGTCGGATGCGGGATGCCCAAGACGTGAACCGCGGTGACCAGGTCGCCGCTGTCACCGACATAGATCGTGGGGCAGGCGCCGGCCGCGTAAACGGCGAACACGATCCCGGCGAGCGCGGCGGCGGCGAGCATCGCTTTGCCACACCCCCGTAGTCGAAACGGGTCGAGAAGACGAGGTCGCGGAGGAGCGCCTTGCACCCTCTATGGCCTTCGCCACCGCCCTCCCGTCTTTGTTCGATTGACGGGCGCGAACAGCCCGCGGTAGACGAGCACCTGTCGGTGCGCGGGTGACCGGGCGGTTTCCAGGAGACGCCTGGGGCCGGGGGGCCTGCGCCCAGGAGATTGCGATCGAGGACGCTCAAGCGGATGCGAAGACCCCCGCCGAGCTTGGCGTAGCGAGCCGAAGGCCGTTCCCTGGGGGACGATCGGAGAGCAGATGAGGGACTGGACTGCGGCCGCGACTCTGATCGTTCTACTCGGCGTCCTTGAATCGCCGCGGCCGGCCTCCGCCGTGGGCGGGCCCGACAACGCGGGCTGCTACAGGTTCTCGGACACGATCGCGCCGCTCGACGCCTATGCGCCGACGTATTCCTTCGTCGACATCTCACAGACCGGCACGCTCCTCGTGCTCCGCGACGATGAGGAAAGCGCCGCGCTGCCGCTCGGCTTCACCTTCAATTACTACGGGATCAGCAATTCGCAGGTATTCGTCTCGAGCAACGGGTTCATCACCTTTGGCGGCGAAGGAAGCGCGCCGACCGGCCAGACTCCACTCCCGAGCCCAGGATGCCCGAACGTGGACGTCGCGGGGCTCTGGGCCGATCTCGACCCGAGCAGTTTCGGAGCCATCTACTACCAGACGCTGGGCACCGCCCCCAACCGGCGCTTCATCGTCGAGTTCGACCGTGTGCCGCTGTTCACGGGCAATCCCAAGACAACCTGGGAGATCATCCTCTACGAAAGCCGCCACGAGATCCAGGTCCAATACTCGAGTGCGGGGAGTGGCGTACAGACGGCGGCTGCCGGAATCGAGAACGCCGACGGTACGGTCGGCGTGGGGTGGAGGTTCGGCAACCCCACGAGCCCCTTTACGCTCACCAATACGGCGGTCCGCTACTTTGCCGTCGGCGGCGGGGACACGGACGGGGACGGTGTCGCCGATTGCATCGACAACTGTCGCTCGATCCGGAACCCCGACCAGGCGGACACCGACCATGACGGCATCGGGAACGCCTGTGACACGTGCCAGGACTCGGACGGCGACGGCTTCGGCGATCCAGGCTTTCCGGCGAACACGTGTCCGCTGGACAACTGCCCGAACGTCTACAATCCGAGTCAGGTGGATAGCGATCACGACGGGGTGGGAGACGCGTGCGACGGCGGGTCCGTCCCCGCCGGCCCCGAATTTCAGGTGAACACGTATACCACCGGCGTGCAGGGCTATCCTCAGGCCGTGGCGGCCGACGCGACGGGCAACTTCGTGGTGGTATGGAGTGGCTCAGGCAATGGCGACGGGTACCCGAGCACCGGTATCTTCGGCCAGCGCTACGACAGCACCGGGACGCGGCAGGGTACCGAGTTCGCGGTGAACACGTACAAGACGGGCTATCAGGACAACCCTCGCGTGGCGCGGAGCCCCGGCGGAAACTTCCTGGTGGTGTGGGACGGAGCCGGCCCGGGCGACGCCGCCGGCGTCTTCGGCCAACGGTACGACAGCGCGGGCACCCCGCAGGGCAGCGAGTTCCGGGTCAACACCTACACGACCGGGGTGCAGCAGACTCCGGCGGTGGCGGTGGACGGTCTCGGCAACTTCAAGGTGGTCTGGGCCGGCCCCGGCGCGACCGACAGCGCCGGCATCTTCGGCCAGCGATACAGCAGCGCGGGGGCCCCGCAGGGTGGTGAGTTCCGGGTGAACACCTACACGACCGGCGTTCAGGGTTCCCCTGCGGTGGCGGCCGACGGCGCGGGCAACTTCGTGGTGGTGTGGCACAGCGCCGCACAGGACGGCAGCGGCTACGGCATCTTCGGGCAGCGCTACGACAGCGCGGGGACGCCCAGAGGCGGTTGTAACGCGGGTGAATTCCGGGTGAATACCACCACGGCCTCCAATCAAACGCATCCGGCCGTGGCTGCCGACGGGGCGGGCGACTTCGTGGTGGTGTGGGAGGGTGCGGGCGCGGGTGACGGCGCGGGCATCTTCGGCCAGCGGTACAGCAGCTCGGGGACGCCCCAGGGGAGCGAGTTCCTCGTGAACAGCTTCACCGCGAATCCCCAGAAGGACGCGGCAGTAGCGATGAACTCGGACGGCACGTTCCTCGTGGCCTGGGACGGACCCGGCCAGGAAGCTTGCATCGGGACAGAGGTCTTCGGGCAGCGCTTCGGCGCCCAGGGTGGCCGTCTGGCCAGTGAGTTCCGCGTGAACAGCTACATCATCGAGGATCAGGGACGCCCGGCGGTCGCGGCCGCAGCCGGGAAGTTCGTGGTCGCATGGGACAGCTACGGCCAGGACGGCAACTATCAGGGCGTGTTCGCCCAGCGATTCGGCCTGTGCGGGAACCACCAGGTCGACCCTGGGGAGCAGTGCGACGGCACCTCCTGCTGCACCTCGACATGCACGTGTAACACTGGGGCCACATGCGGTTCGGGCTGCGGGCTGCACTGCCAGCTGAGCGGGTCCACGTGCCTGTGCCAGTAGTCGCGCCCGCAGGTCAGTAGCTGCTCACCTTGGCTCGTGCGCGCGCCCGCGGGCAGGCGAACGTAGGGATCGTCCCCCAAACCGCCCCCTCCGCGAGTCGCTCGGCGTGCGCGGCCGGCGCACCCTGCTCGGACTGACGGCGGGACGGAGGGCCTCTGGCTCCGTCATGCTCGCGCGGCGGCAACTTCACGCGCGGCGCGCGACAACCAACACGTTTCCCCTCTCGCGCAGGCTGGACCGCACCGCGGAAGCGCGCACCAGGTCGGGGGCGGGGTCAGCACCCCGCCCCCGACGGGAGAACGAAGGTAGCTACTCGAGGAACGCGCCCGAGGGCGAAGCGAAAACGCATGCGCTACCGCCGGTGCAGGTAAAGCACCCCGGATCGGCGCACGTGCAGCCGCCTGCCGCGTGCGAGGCTTTGCAAGCGGCTATGGCAGTCTTGAAGCACGCTGCTCTGGCCTTACCGCTGAGGCCGCACTGCCCGACCTCGTCCCCGCATGGGCCATGACCGCACACTGGGGCAGCGGACACCACCCGCGCCGCCGAAACCAACAGACCAACCCCCAGCACGATTCCTGCGAGACCCACGACTAGCTTGCTCATCTAACCCTCCTTTTTCTCCTCGCGACGAAGACATGTCTTCGGAAAGCACCGGTCACTCCCGCTGCGGGCCCCGCGCTCTGAAACTCCACCCTCCCTCACGATCGATTTGTCGCAGCCGCTCATCCCGGAGAAGTGCTCCACGCTGTGAGAGTTAGCAGATGTCACGGACGGTAGGCTATACCGGGTTCAGGTGATGTCTGTTTGCTGTAGACTCTGCGCGAGGGAGCCACCGGAAGAGCGTTCCCGGGAAGGGCGTTCCCGGGTGGAGAGATTCCTCCGCAAAACCGAATGCTTGGTCCTGAAGCATGACCATATGAAGCATGACCATATAAGGATCTCGGCACGGAATGCGCGCCCCCTTGGCTGACTTACCCAGCACGCGGACCAACGTCGACGCGCGCTCGGCGCCCGCGACGGGGCGGCTACCACGGGAACCTCGGCGACGATCGCCCCCGCCCCGTCGCGCGGCTTCTTCGCCCAGCCTCTTCGACTTCTTCACGGGCTGCGCTACGAGGTTAGTTAGTTAGCTGTCAGGGGCGCCTCGGTCTGCGGCGCCGGGCGTGGAGATCCGGTAGAGAAGCATCCGCACGCCGCGGTGGAACGGCGCCGCCACGAAGTAGCCGATCGCCTGCGGCGCGGGAATGTCGGCCGCCTGCTCCACCTGGAACTCGGCGAGCTCGGCGAGCATCTGCTCGCGGTCCGGCTGCGTGAACGGGATGAAGAGATACGGCGGCATACCGGAGCGCAGCAGGAGCGCGGCGGCGTCGCGCACGCCGAGCCGCCAGCGCGTCAGGTCGGTCAGGTAGAGCGCGTGGATGCCGCCATAGTACTCGATGTTCTCGGCCGGACGGCCGACGTCCTCGGTGGTGATGACGACGGCGTGCGGCGGCACGAGTCGCCTCAGGTTCTCCCGCGCGTAGGTCATCTCGGGCTTCTGGAACCTCGCCCGGCGCCCGAGTGTGCTCGTATCGCCGGCGATCGCTGCGGCCGCGAGCACGAGCCCGAGGACCGGGGCGACGAACCCCGCCGCGCGCCGCCGGGGCCAGCCGGCCGCGACGAGGAGGCCGACACCCGCAGCGCCGGGGACGAGCCAGGGGATCGCCCGCACGAAGGCGCCGACATGTGACGACGCCATGGCGGCCGGTGGCGACGTGTGGAGGCTCATGACGACGCCCAGGAGAAGCGCCACGCCGATGCCGCCCGCAAACGCGACCGGCGGCCATTCCTCCCGCCGGCGGGCCATCAGACGCACCAGGTCGAAGGTCCCCATGAGGCCCTCGACCACGAGGACCGGGAGGAGCACGCTCGCGCCGATGAGGTAGCGCATTTGCGGCGTCGTCCAGCAGCTGTAGAGCAGCACCGCGAGCGCCGCGTAAGGCACCGTGAGCAGGAAGACGATCGGCCGCAGCGCGAGCGCGACGCACGCTCCCCACATCGCGAGCACGAGGAAGAGCCGGCCGTACGTCGCCTGGATGAGCTGCCAGTTCTCCTCGAACGTGCGCGGGAAGTTGGCGAGCCTGAGCCCGCCGCCCTGGACGGGCACCGCCGTGCCGCCGTGCCAGCCCTGGGGCGGATAGGCGACCTTGACGCCGCCGGCGTCCGCCATGGCGACCGCGCTGCCCGGGCGGGGCGTCTCGCTGAGAAAATCCTGCGCTTCCATGCTCTGCGTGGCCCGGAACGGGTTCCCCGTCGCGGCCCAGTAGAACGCGAGCGAGGGCGCGACGCCGAGCGCGACGCCGAGGACGCCCGCGGCGAGCGCGCGCGCGAGGGCGCCGCCCCGCGCGCGCTCCCGCCGCCACCGTACGAGAGCGAGCAGCGTCGCCGGCACGAGGTAGAGCACGCCGTCGGGACGGATCGAGACGGTGAACCCGAGCGCCAGGCCCGCAGCCGCGGCGCGGCGCGGTCCCAGTCGGCGGGCGCCCCACGGCACGAGCAGCACGAGCCCGGCGAGCGCGACGGCGTGCGCCGAGATGTCGCGCGTCAGCGTGAGGCCCCAGAGATTCACGTTGCTGCCCGCGAACCCGTTGCCCGCGAACAGCACGAGGAGCGCGCCGCCCATGAGCGCCCGCCACCGCGAGTGGAAGAGCCGGCGCTGGAGGGCGATCACCAGCAGGACGACGGCGACGAAGAGGAGCGGGTTCAGGTAGTGCGCACTGTCGTCGCCGAAGAGCGCGAGCCAGCCGGCGAGCAGGATCGGGAAGCCCGGGGCATAGCGCGAGTAGATTCGGCCGCGGTCCCATACGTAGCTCTGGACGAGGACGTCGGCGCGCGGCGGCAGCCGGCTCTTGAGCGCCTCGCCGGGCGCCCACTCGTGGAAGACACGGCCGCGCAGGAGGTCGTGCGCGAACGTCGCGTACCCGAACTGGTCGACCGCGAGGTACCACGTGATCTTCTGCTCGAGGGCACGCCCCTTCTGCACGAGCAGCACGGCGAGGACGACCCACCACACGGCGGTGAGCGCGATCGGGAGCGGCCGCCGCTGCGCGGCGGAGGCGGGCGGCGGCGCCGCGCGCGGCGCCGCGCGGGCTCCGGGACTGCGACCCGCGGGAGGCACGCGCCTTCTCTACACCGGTCGCCGCGCGCCCGGCAAAGGTAAACCGCCGCCACCGGCCGTGCCGAAATCGCGTCGCCGCGACGACGTGGCCCGTGACTGGACCCGCCCGAGGTCCCCGCCACCGGCCTCAAGGGTGGCGGAGGCCTCGAGCGGCGCGCCAGCGGACGGTCAGACCGCCGGGCGGGGGGGGATGGGGTGTTCCTCGATCAGTGCGATACTGTAGTCCCGACGAACGCTCGCCTGGACGCCCCGCTCGCCGAGCCAGGCAAACTCGTCCCGAAGCAACGCCAGCTCGGTATCGCTGACACTCGACGGCAACGTCATCTCGAGCCGGGCGCCGGGGCCGGCGTGGAGGGCGTGCTCGGCGATCGTCTCTATGGCATAGGGCGTGAGCCAGCCCGCGCGCTGAAGGCTTCTGCTCGAATCGCCCGCAGCAGGGACGACCCTTGCCGAGAAGCGCCCGGCCCGAGTCTGCGGAGCAGCTGCCGCCGTCTCCGGGCCGGGGACGAGCGCCTGCACCACCGCGAGGAGGTAGATGCGCAGGCGCTCGAGGATGGACGGACGAGGCACGACGCGGAACTTGCGCTCGAGGGCGAGTCCCAGCTCGAGCAAACCCAGCGAGTCGGCGGCGGGATCGTCTCTGAGCGACACCTCGGGCGTCACCTCTTCGCGGCTCGAGGGCGGAGGCTTGCCCTTGGCGTTGCGAAACCGAATACCGGTGGGGATCATGAATGTGCGGATGCTATAGAGGGCGTCTCGTGCCCGCAATTCGACTTGCGCGGGATTTCGCTCTCGGCGTTCGGAGGGTTGAGGGTTCGTTCGAAGGAGGAGGATCAGGGCGACGGCCCCCGGCCACCGCCGCGGGCCGCTGGCCTCAGAGGGGCGAGAGACCGCCGCGGATCGCGTAGCGGATCAGGTCGGCCGTCGTGCGGATGCTGAGCTTACGCATCGCATTCGCCCGGTGGCTCTTCACCGTCGCGATGCTGACGAAGAGCTTGGCCGCGATCTGACCGAGCCGTTCCCCTTCGCTGATGAGCTGGACGACCTCCCGCTCACGGGCGCTCAGGAGCGGCCGCTGCCGGGCGCGCTCGTTCAGCCGGTTGACGAGCAGGCCGGCCACGCCAGGCGAGAAGTAACCCTCGCCTCTGGCCACCGCCGAGACCGCCCGCTGCAGCTCCTCGGTGGCCGTTTCCTTCAGCAGGTATCCGGCAGCCCCCGCCGCAACGGCATCCAGGACGACCGCCTCCGCACCGTGAACCGAGAGCACGAGGACCCGCGTCGTGGGGAACTGCCGGCGGATCGCCCGCGTAGCCTCTATCCCGTTCAGCTCGGGCATGGAAACGTCCATCACCACGACGTCCGGACTCAGGGCCTGGACCCGCCGGAGAAGGGTTCGGCCGTCTTCCGCCTCGGCGACGACCTCGATCGTATCGCCTGAATCGAGGATGTGCCTCAGCCCGGCCCGGACGACCGGGTGATCATCCGCCAGGACGACGCGCAATCGACGCCCGCGAGTGCGATCTCTCCCCTCCGGTCCAGGGTATGCGCGCGATGACCCGGGTTCCGCGCGCGCCGGTACTCTCGACGATGAACGCCCCACCGACTTCCTCCAGTCGCTCCTGCATCATGCGGAGACCGAAGCCTCCCCAGCCCGTTCCCAGCTCCTCCGGCCGCAGTCCCTGCCCGTCATCCGAGACCATGACCTCCAGCTTTCGCTCGTCCTGCCAGAGCAGCACGTGTACATTCCGGGCTCGGGCGTGACGCTTGACGTTCAACAGCGCTTCGCGGGCGACTTCGTACAGGCACTCCACCAGCCCCGCCGGGAGCGGTTCGGGCAGATCCTTGTGGACGCGGACCTGGATGCCCGACTGCGAGAGATCCTTCGCCAGGTCGAGGACTCTCCGCCACCGCTCCTGCTCTCCCTCCGTTCGCCTGACGGCGGCGATCACATCTCGCATGTCGTCCAACGCCTTCAACGCATGCGAGCGCACCGCTGATGTCAGCCGGCGCTCCTCGACGCTCTGGAGTCCACGTTCGAGCTCATCGACCGCGAAGACGAGAGCCGTGAGCGTCTGGCCGAAGGTATCGTGCAGCTCGCGGGCGAAACGCCGGCGGTCCGTATTCACCAACGCCCGGGCCTCGGCGACTCCGAGCGCTGCGGACTGCGCCACACCCTCGAGCCCCGCCAGCTCGGCCGGCGAGAAGGGCCGCCTCGTGTCGCGCGCGGCCAGCAGGCATCCCTCCGCGCCCTCCACCCGCAAGGATACCGCCGCCATCACGCGGGCCCCAGCCTGTGCTGCCAGGGTCGCAAGAGCCGCCGGGCCGCCAGGGTCCTCGAGCGAGAGCCTGCGGCCGCCGCGCACCGACCGCGCCACGAGACGAATCAGGCCGCCGGGGAGCGGCGGCAGGCTGCCCTCCCGCTGTATGATCAGTGAGTGCGCACCGGACGCAGCGTCCACCGGGAGGGCGGCTGCCGCACGACTGGCGCCGGTGGTGGTGCGCGCCGCGGCGGCCGCAACCCGGAGAAACGAGACCAGCAGATCACTCGAGCCGGGCGCGGAGCCTGGAGCACTGACGAAGACGCGAGGCGCCCCGTTCCCATTAGCCATCTCCCGAGGCGCGGGCGTCTCCGCACACGAGCGGAGACTCTCCCTTCGGTAATCTTGTGGAGGATCGAGCAATCGAGGCACAGGAGTCGTCCGCTGCCGCAAAAAAGGGGCCGTTTACGTACTCTACTTCCGGCCGCAAATGCAAGGCCCGAGCTGGCGACTCGGCGACCGGCGTCCGGTGCGCCCGCTCACGCCAGCCCGAGCTTCTGCTTCCCGTCGGGGCTGATGCGCGAGGGGTGCCAGGGCGGGTCCCAGACCACGTCCACCGTGACGTTCGGCTGCCCGAGCGCGGCGATCTTCCGCTTCACGTCCTCGGGGATGGTGCGCGCCGAGGGGCAGCCCTCGGAGGTGAGCGTCATGCGGACCGCGACCCGTGACTCGTCGATGTCGACGCCGTAGATCAGCCCCAGGTCGTAGATGTTGAGCGGGATCTCGGGGTCGTAGCACTCGCGGATGGCGCCTACGACCTGCGCCTCGGTGAGGGGGCCGCCCCGATAGCTGATCGCGGCGCCGGCCGGCGCCGACGGCGGCGGCGTGGCCGGCGCCGCTTCCTCGACGCGTACCCCCGGCCAGCTGTGCATGCCGCCGGCGAGGTTCAGGAGACGCGTGTAGCCGCGCTGACCCAACGTCTGGCACGCGGCCGCGCTCCGCCCGCCCGCGGCGCAGTGGACGAGCATCGGCGTGTCCCTGGGTGGCAGCTCGCCGAGACGGTCCTCGAGCTCGTCGATCGGGATCAGGTGCGCGTTCGGGATGTGCCCGGTCGCGAACTCGGCCGGCGTGCGGACGTCGAGGACGAAGAGCCCGGGCGTCTTCTCCCAGAGCGCGAGCGCCTCGGCGGGCTGGATGTCGCGCCAGGGCGCACCGCGGAGGATGACGTCGCGCTCGGGCGGCTCGCCGGCCGCGACGGCTGCAAGATGCGCGCGCGTGACGCCGAGGCCGCGGTCGACCTCGGCGCCGAGCTCCTCGATCTCGCGGCGGAGCAGGCGGAGCTCCTTCACCTGCCGGTCCACGTCGCGCACGCGCGCCGCGAGGCGCCAGAGAGCCACGGCGACGAGGGCGGCCACCAGCAGGACGAGGACCAGCATGGGCTGCCTCGATGCGTACGTGGCTCCCCGGACGAGGTCAAGCCGCGCCCGTCCCGATTGACTCGGACGGCTCGCCTGTGGTGAGCCGTCCCCGATGCGCGCGATCGTGATCCGGGAGCCGGGCGAAGAATCGGTGCTGCAGATGGGCGAGGCGCCCTCCCCCGCCCTCGGCCCGGCCGACCTCCGCATCCGCGTGCGCACGACGGCGGTCAACCGCGCCGACCTGTTGCAACGGCAGGGACTCTATCCGCCGCCGCCCGGCGCGTCGCCGATCCTGGGGCTCGAGTGCGCTGGCGAGGTCGCGGAGGTGGGCCCCGAGGCGCGCGGCTTCCGGCCCGGGCAGCGCGTCATGGCGCTCCTGCCTGGCGGCGGCTACGCGGAGGAGGCGGTCGTCCACCACGGCTCGGCGCTGCCCGTGCCCGAGACGATGAGCGACGAGGAGGCGGGTGCGTTCCCCGAGGTCTTCCTGACCGCCTTCTCGAACCTCTTCATGCCCGGGCTGGGTGCGCTGGCGCCCGGCGAGGCGGCGCTCGTGCACGGGGGCGGAGGCGGCGTCGGCACGGCGGCGATCCTCCTCTGCCGCGAAGCGGGCAACCCGTGCGTCGTCACCGCGGGCAGCGACGAGAAGTGCCGGCAGTGCGTGGCGCTCGGCGCGACGGCGGCCATCAACTACCGCAGCGAGGACTTCGGCGCGCGGGCCCGCGAGCTCACGGGCGGGCGCGGCGTCGACGTGATCCTCGACCACATCGGCGCGGCCTACCTGGCGAAGAACCTGGCCGCCCTGGCGCCCGGCGGCCGGCTCGTGCTGATCGGGCTCATGGGGGGCGCGCAGGGCGAGGTCAACCTGGCGCAGCTCCTCCTCCGGCGGCTCGCGGTCATCGGCTCGACGCTGCGCGGCCGCTCGGTCGCGGACAAGGCGAGGATCGTGGAGGGCTTCCGCGCGCGCTTCGGCGCCGCGCTCGCCGCGGGCCGGCTCCGCGCCCCGATCGACCGCGTCCTGCCGCTCGCCCGGGCGGCCGAGGCGCACCGCCGGATGCAGTCGAGCGCGCACTTCGGAAAGATCGTGCTGCGCGTCGCCTAGAGAGGAGATGGAGCATGGCGGGAGAGACGGACTACCTTGCACGCGGCCTCGAGGTCGCGGGTAAGTTGTGGGGCGCGCGTGCCGGCGGGCAGGAGCTGCCGGCGCAGAAGCTGGCCCCCGAGTTCTTCGGCCTGGTGGCGCAGTTCGTGTTCGGCATGTTCTGGTCCCGGCCGAACCTGGACCTGCGCAGCCGGAGCCTCTGCACCGTGGCGCAGCTCGCCGCGCTCGGGCGCACCGAGGAGCTGAAGCTGCACCTCGCGGGCGCGCTCAACCTCGGCATCAAGCGCGAGGAGCTGATCGAGGTGCTCATGCAGACCGCGTGCTACGCGGGCGTGCCGGCGGCGGTGGGCGCGCTCAACGCGGCGGCGGAGGTGCTGAAGGTGTAGCCGGCCACTCCACGGCCGAGAGCCTCGCGAGCGCGAGCACGAGGGCGTGCGTGCCCTTGCGGCCGTCGCCCTGCGCGGCCAGCGCGAGATAGAGCTGCTCCACCAAGGCGAGGCCCGGCAGCGAGAGGCGCATCCGCTGCGCCTCCGCCAGCGCGATGCCCATGTCCTTGATGAAGTGGTCCACGAGGAAGCCCGGCACGAAGTCCCGCGCGAGGATGCGCGGGGCGTAGTGCGTGAGCGACCACGAGCCGGCGGCGCCGCCCGAGACCGACTGGAGGACGGTGGGCAGGTCGAGTCCGGCCTTGTAGGCGTAGAGGAGCGCCTCGCAGACCGCGACCATGCCGCTCGCGACCAGGATCTGGTTCGCCATCTTGGTGTGCTGCCCCGCCCCCGCGGGGCCCTGGTGGACGATGGTGGTGCCCAGGCAGCGGAGCAGCGGGGCGACGCGCTCGAAGACGTCCCGCTCGCCGCCCACCATGATCGAGAGGTGCGCCTCGCGCGCGCCGATGTCGCCGCCCGACACGGGGGCGTCGAGGCTCGCCACGCCCCGCCCGTGGGCCGCCTCGTATATCTCGCGCGCAAGCGACGGCTCGCTGGTGGTCATGTCCACCAGGATCGTTCCGCGCCCGGCGCCCGCCAGCGCGCCCGCGGGGCCGAGCACGACCTCGCGCACGTCGTCGGGAAAGCCGACCATCGTGAAGACGACGTCGGCGTGCTGCGCGACCGCCCGCGGCGAATCCGCCCACGCCGCGCCGCGCTCCAGAAGCGAGCGGGCACGTTCGCGGGTGCGGTTGAACACGGTGACGGGGTAGCCGCTCGCCATGAGATGCCCGCACATGGGCGCGCCCATGACACCCGTCCCGATCCAGCCGACGCGGATCGCGGTCATCGCTCGCCTCCTCTCGCGCGGCGCCGCCCCCGCCCCGGGCGCGCCACGACGGCGTCGAGCGCCGCCTCGATCGCGGCGAGGTAGGGTTTCACCCGGGCGCCCGGGTCCCACGCCTGCCGCAGGATGAACCGGGCGGTGGTCATGCGGGCGGCGGGAGCCGGAGGGCCACGCCCGCGCGCCGCTCGATCAGCTCCACGAGATCCGTGAAGTCCCGCCCGCCGAGCCCCGCCTCGACCGCCGCAACCAGCGCCTGCGCCACCTCTGCCGCGACCGGCACCGGCACGCCCGCCTCGCGCGCCACCTCGAGCAGCAGCCCCGCGTCCTTCGCCGCCAGCGCGAGCGCGAACTGCGTTGGGCGGCGGCGCTCGTTGATCCCCTCGACCATGCGGTCGGTGAAGAAGTTGCCCGCGCCGCCCGTGCGGATCACCTCGATCATGGTGCGCAGGTTGATGCCCGCCTTGGCGGCCACGGCGAGGCCTTCCAGCGAGGCCCAGGTCGCGGTGAAGGCGAGCAGGCTGTTCACGAGCTTCGCCGTGTTGCCGCTCCCGAGCGGGCCCATGTGAAAGACGGCGCGGCCAAGCTTCTGGAGGATCGGCAGGCAGCGCTCGTAGACGGCGCGCTCGCCGCCCACCATGAAGACGAGCATGCGCGCCTGCGCGCCCGGCGCGCCGCCGGTGAGCGGCGCCTCGAGGAGATGGCGGCCGGCGGCGGCGAGCCGCTCGCCCACCGACCGGATGGTGGCGGGCGAGTTGGTGGAGAGGTCCACCAGCACGGCGTCCCGCGCCGCGCCCGAGAGCCAGGCGTCCGCCACCGCTTCCATGACCGTCGGGCTCGGCAGCGACGTGAAGGTGATCTCGCTCCGCTCGGCGACCGCCGCCGGCGTGTCGGCCCGCACGGCTCCCGCGCGCACGAGCGCAGCGCAGCGCGCCGGGTCGGTGTCGTGCACGGCCACGCCGTGACCGTCGGCCAGCAAGTTGGCGGCGACCGCGCCGCCGATGTTGCCCGCGCCGATGACGCCGAGGCGCTTCGCGGCGGAGGCCATCCTGCGCCGTTAGCACAGGGGGCGCGAAAGCGACAAGATAGCGGGCGATCGGCTATTTGGGCGGCATGCGCAGCGCGCCGTCGAGCCGGATGGTCTCGCCGTTCAGCATGGGGTTCTCGATGATGTGGCGCGCCAGCGCCGCGTACTCGCTCGGCCGCCCGAGGCGCGACGGGAACGGGATCTCGGCGGCTAGCTTCCGGCGCTGGTCCTCGGGCAGCATGGCGAGCATGGCGGTGTCGAAGGTGCCGGGCGCGATGGTGACCACGCGGATGCCGAGCGCGGCCAGGTCGCGCGCGACGGGCAGCGTCATGCCGACCACGCCGCCCTTCGACGCCGAGTAGGCGGCCTGGCCGATCTGGCCGTCGAATGCGGCGGCCGAAGCGGTGTTGATGATGACGCCGCGCTCGCCCTCCTCGTTGGGTGGGTTCTGCGCCATCTGCGCCGCCGCGAGGCGGAGCACGTTGAAGGTCCCGGTCAGGTTGATGGCGATCACCTTGGCGAACAGGTCGAGCGGCATCGGGCCCTGCTTGGTGACCGTGCGCATGGCCGCCCCGACGCCGGCGCAGTTGACGCACACGTGCACGGCGCCGAAACGCTCGACGGCCTTCGCGACCGCCGCCTGCACCTCCTCGGCGCTGGTCACGTCGGCCGGCGCGAAGAGGGCCTGCGCGCCGAGCCGGCGGGCGACGTCCTCGCCCGCAGACCCCGGCCGGTCGAGGATGACGGCCCTGCCGCCGTTCTCGATCACCATCCCGACCGTCGCCTCGCCCAGGCCCGAGGCGCCGCCGGTCACCAGGGCCACCGCACCTGCGATCTTCATGGGCCGTCTCCATAACCAGATCGGCGGGGCGACGCCAGGCGAGGCTTGCGCCAGGGCCGTGCACCGGGGAAACTCGGGCCGATGCGGCTCGACGCCCGCGGCCACCCGCTCCACACGCGCGCCCTCTCCGTCGTCCTCGCGGCGCGCGCCGACGGGAAGCTCGACGTGCACGGCACCGTGCTCGACCTCCGCAAGCGTGGCTTCGTCCCCGTGGCCGGCGACCTCCAGGGCGCGGGCGTCATCCATGACATGCGCCTCGCCGGCACGATCGATCCCGCGAGCGCGACGCTCGAGACGCTTGCCGCCGAGCAGCGGAGCGTCGCCTTCGAGCCCTCGGCGGTGACCGCGGGCGAGAGCTGCCGCGACCCGATCGACCGCATCGCCGCCCTGGCGGGGACGCGGCTCGACGGCGGCTGGGGGCGGCGCCTCGGCGACGCGATCGGGGGACCGCGCGGCTGCTCGCATCTGCTCACGCTCGGCCACCTGCTCGGCTCGAGCGCGGCGTGGGCGCTCGCGCGCGAGCGCGCACTCCACGGGGCGGCCCCCGCCCGGCCCGCCGGGCAGCGCGTCTTCCGGCGCGACGTCGTGATCGACGGGCACGAGAGCGCGGCGGCGCGCGTCCAGCTCCTCGCGCAGACGACCGACCTCCACTTCGCCCCCGCGGGCGCCATCGTGCGCCCCATGGAGCGCTTCGCCGAGCAGCTCGAGGTGCGGCTGGACGCCGAGGTCGAGTTCCCGGCCCTCGCCATCGGCCGCCTCGAGGCGGCCGAGCGCCGCCGCGGCGCCAGAGACCTGGAGCGCGCGGCGTGGCGCGACCGCGGCGAGGCGGTCGCGTGGCTCGGGGGGCAGCGGCTGGGCGCCGGCATCACCGCCGAGCTGCTCGCCCGCCTGGGCGCCGCGCCCGACGACCGCCCGCTCCTCGACACGCTCCTCATGCTCGCCCCCGCGCTCGTCCAGTGCGCAGCCGCGATGTCCGAGGCATGGCCGCTCGCCTTCCGCACCGACTCATCCGTGGTGGCGATGGGCGGCCTCACCGACTCCTGCTACATGTGGCGCCAGGGCGGCGCCCTCGATCGAGCGCGCGCGGCCGAAGGCAAGCGGACACCCTGACGGCCCGAGGAGGGGGCGCCGGGGGGCCCGGCGCCGACGCACGTGGGTTGCCCCGGTGGACCGATCCGGATCTAATCGACGCCGTGCCCCGGCGCGAGACCAAGCACGAGCCCGGCGTCATCACCGAGACCCGGCCCCAGGAAAAGCTGAAGCGGCCCCGCCTCTACAAGGTGCTCTTCCACAACGACGACTACACCACCATGGAGTTCGTGGTCTGGGTGCTGATGAGCGTCTTCCACCACGACGAGGCGACCGCCACCGGCATCATGCTCCACGTCCACAAGACCGGCATCGGCGTCGCGGGCGTCCACCCGCGCGACGTCGCCGAGACGCGCGCCGCGCGTGTCGAGGCCCTCGCGCGCGCGCACGAGTTCCCGCTCCGCTGCTCGGTCGAGGAGGAGGAGTGCGGCTGACCCGGAGCCTCGAGGCGAGCTTCGCCCTCGCCATCCGCGACGCGCGGGCGCGGCGGCACGAGTTCATCGGCATCGAGCACCTGCTGCGCGCGCTGCTCGACGACGAGCGCGTGGCCGAGGTGGTGCGCGCGTGCGGCGGCGACGTGGAGCGCCTGAGGCACGACCTCGCCGCGTACCTCGAGAGCCACATGGAGCGCCTGCCCGCGGGGACGGACGTGCCGCCGCAGCAGACCCTCGGCTTCCAGCGCGTTCTCCAGCGCGCCGCGGCGCACGTGCAGTCGGCCGGACGCGACGAGCTCGACGGCCGCGAGGTGCTGGCCGCGATCTTCCGCGAGCCCGAGTCGCAGGCGGCCTACCTGCTCGCCAAGCAGGGTATCACGCGCCTCGACGTGATCAGCTACATCTCCCACGGGATCCCGAAGGTACCGGAGGCTCCGTCGCCGGCGGGCGACGAGGAGGAGGACGCCGAGGAGGGCGCCCGCCCGGCGCGCGATCCGCTCGGCGCCTTCACCATCAACCTGGTCGAGCAGGCCGCGGCCGGGCGCATCGACCCGCTCATCGGCCGCGAGCGCGAGCTCGAGCGCACCATCCACGTGCTCTGCCGGCGGCGGAAGAACAACCCCGTCTTCGTGGGCGACCCGGGCGTGGGCAAGACGGCCATCGTCGAGGGCTTCGCGCTCCGCGTCCACCGCGGCGAGGTGCCGACGGCCCTCAAGGACGTCGGCGTCTACGCCCTCGACATGGGGGCGCTGCTCGCCGGCACGAAGTTCCGCGGCGAGTTCGAGGCGCGCCTGAAGGCCGTGATCGGCGCCCTCAAGGCGAAGCCGGGCGCCGTCCTCTTCATCGACGAGATCCACACCGTGGTCGGCGCCGGCGCGACGCAGGGCGGCTCGATGGATGCGTCCAACATCCTGAAGCCGGCGCTC